>JAFQUH010000194.1 GCA_017408635.1 Ruminiclostridium sp.
CCGTTACCGTCATACACGTATATCGTATTCGGATACTGTCCGCCACTTGTTACAACAGCGGCATATCCGCCTTGTCCGATGCTTGCAGTTACGATGATTTCGTTTTCTGCATTTTTCTTATATATCTCGCTTGTTTTACTGTAAAGAGCAAAATTCATTCCGCCCTTATCGTATATAAGTACGCTCTTTTCGTTAAAGCTACACAATGGATTGATATATCCATGCTGGATCGCAAACGTCTGCGTACCTTCAGAATCGTAGGAGCATAGATAAGTATCTGTAAGAAGAGCAAATCCGTCAGACAATCTATCAAATTTATAGTCCTTGCTGGATGGCATATTTACGGGAAATCCTGCTTCGTCATCCGTTGTTGTCGTTACCTTTGAAAAAATTCCTCTTAAAGGCTCGAAAATTACCTCTCTGTTTATAACCACAAGTGCTACACCTACAGAAAGAACAAGTCCTATAATCAGAAATTTTATCAGTTTTTTATATCTCTGTTTTTTCTTATACTTTTCTATGTCTCCGATATCAGTATTTTTTTCCGCTTCTGATTCATATACCTTCAAGACGTATCACATCCTTCTTTTAATAAAACACTTTATTCAGGTATAAACCACAAGGAGCAACCGTCTTACCCGCAAGCTCTCTGTCACCTGTTTCAAGAGCATTTTTTATATCCTGCTCCGTCCTTTTTCCTTCGCTTATATAAATCAGCGTTCCGACGATTATCCTCACCATATTGTGAAGAAATCCGTCACCGCTTACGTATATCTCCGTATACCCGTTATTTTCTATGATATCTACAGAATATACCGTTCTGACTGTAGTAGTCAGATGCTCTTTTGCTTCTGCTTTACAAAAAGCGGCGAAATCATGAGTGCCGCACAACAATTTTGCTGCACTTCTCATTTTCTCGTAATCCAGCTTGTAAGGATAATGCATAGCAAGATTTTCCGCAAACACGTCTCTTACCTCTGCACCGTTTATTCTGTAAAGATACTCCTTGCCCTTACTGTCAAATCTGGCGTGAAAGTTATCATCCACCTCTTCACAGGATAATATGGCTATATCTGCGGGAAGTAACGCGTTCATGCCTTTTATAAAGCCTGAACAAGGTATGTTGTTTTCTGTTTTGAAATTGAATACAAACGCCTTTGCGTGTACACCTGTATCCGTTCTGGAGCAACCGTTTATAGTTATAGCTTCGCCTATAAGAGTTTTAATGGCATTTTCAACAGTCTGCTGAATGCTTTCGGCGTTGTTCTGTATCTGATATCCGTGATATCTTGCTCCGTTATAGGACATTTTAACCTTCAGATTACGCATCACATCACCTTAAAGTCCGAGAATCGGGATATAAACGTTCAGAAGAATAACTCCCGCAAGCACTGCCGCAAATACTACAAGTGCTATATAATCCTTGATTCCTGATTTTAATTGCTTTATTCTTGTTCTGCCCTCGCCACCTCTGTAGCATCTGCATTCCATAGCAAGTGCAAGTTCATTCGCTCTTTTGAAGGCGGATACAAATAACGGTATAAGCACCGGCACAAGCGCCTTTGCTTTTTTGATAAGTCCGCCGGTATCAAGATTTGCCCCTCTTGCCTTCTGGGCTGCCATTATCTTATCCGTTTCTTCTATAAGCGTTGGTATGAATCTGAGCGCTATCGTCATCATCATAGCAAGCTCGTGAACCGGGAAACGTATAACCTTAAGAGGTGAAAACAGACTTTCTATCGCATCGGTAAGCGCTATAGGAGATGTGGTGTAGGTCAGCAACGACATACCAATTATAAGAAAGACTATTCTTATAGTCATAAATAAAGAGGTAGTAAGTCCCTCCATATATATATTTATAATCCAGAAGCTTATCACCGGGCTACCCTCACCCTTTATAAAAAAGAGATTCAGAAGGCAGGTAAAAAGTATTATCGGGAATATCGGTCTTAAGCTCTTGAAAATGAGCTTAAAGCTGATATCTGATAACATATATATTATAAGCATAAATACTCCCGCTACCGCAAGAGAGTAAAAATTCGACGCAACAAAAAGCATAACTACGTACAAGATATCCAGTATTATCTTGAATCTGCTGTCTAGTCTGTGTACTATCGAATTTCCCGGGAAATATTGCCCAATCGTTATATCCTTTAACATATTGTTCCTTTACTTGAGATAGTTTAAAATTCTTTCCTTTGCTCTGTCTATCGTATATATATCATTTCCAAGATTGATTCCAAGTTCCCTCAGTCTTATGATAATCTTGGTTATCTGCGGTACGTCAAGACCGATACCGAGTATCTCCTCTTGTCTTGAAAATACGCTGTCTGTATCCTCGTGACAGAATAGTTTCCCCTTATTCATAACGAGAACAGTCTTGGAATACTTCACTATATCCTCCATTGAATGAGAAACAAGAAGAATAGTCGTTCCGTATTTTTCGTGATAATCGCTGATTTTCGTCAGTACCTTTTCTCTGCCCACAGGATCAAGTCCTGCCGCAGGCTCATCGAGAATCAGTATTTCAGGCTTCATTGCCATGACGCCCGCAAGGGCAACTCTTCTCTTCTGTCCGCCTGACAGATCAAAGGGTGAACGTTCAAGAAGCTCCTCCTTGAGTCCCATATCCTCTGCCGCCTGACGAACTCTGCTATCTATTTCTTCCTTGTCAAGTCCCATATTGGTAGGACCGTAAGCTATATCCTTATATACAGTTTCCTCAAACAGCTGATGCTCGGAATATTGGAATACAAGTCCTACCTTAAATCGGATATCTCTGATATTTACGTCCTTGCTCCAGATGTTCTTTCCATCTATAAGCACTTCTCCTGAGGTAGGCTTTATAAGTCCGTTCAGATGTTGAATAAGCGTTGATTTACCGCTACCGGTATGTCCGATTATTCCGCAGAATTCTCCTTTTTTTATCTCAACGCTGACGTTATCAACCGCCGTATGCTCAAAGGGTGTACCTGCACTATATTTATAGCTTACATTCTTTAGTTCAATCACGTTCATTTTTATTCCTTATCGGATAAAAGTCTGAACAGATATTCAGCACATTCATCCACATCTATTATATCAGAGGGTGCATCAACACCGCATTTTCTTAAATCGTACATAAGCTCGGTTGCCTGAGGCACATCAAGTCCGACGCTTTTCAGAAGATCTACCTGCGAAAAAATCTTTTTCGGTACGTCATCAAGAAGTATTTTGCCTTTATCGATAACTACTACCCTGTCCGCCTGAGCCGCTTCCTCCATATAATGAGTTATAAGGATTACCGTTATTCCGTGCTCCTTATTAAGCGCCTTTATAGTAGCCATTATCTCTTTTCTGCCTTTGGGATCAAGCATTGCCGTAGG
>JAFQUH010000195.1 GCA_017408635.1 Ruminiclostridium sp.
TTACCGAGGAGCTTATCGAGGACGGTATCATAAGAGCAAGAGAGGTAGCAAAAAAAGCAGATTACGTAATAATCTGCACAGGTAACGATCCTATGATAGTTGCCCGTGAAATGTACGACAGAAAAACTCTCCGCCTTCCCGAAAGACAGTCGGAGCTTGTAAAGGCTTGCTACGTAGCAAATCAGAATGCGGTTATGACTCTTGTTTCAAGTTATCCTTATTCTATAAACGAGGAGAACGAGTACCTGCCCGCTATAATCTATACCACCCACGCAGGCCCCGAGCTTGGCAATGCCTTTGCAAAGGTGATAAGCGGCAAATACAACCCTGCAGGCAGACTTGCACAGACCTGGTATAAGAGCGAGGAGGAGCTTCCTCCCATCCTTGATTATGATATCATCGAAAACGATATGACCTATCTTTACTATAAGGGAACACCGCTCTACCCCTTTGGCTATGGTATAAGCTACAGTAAATTCGAGTATACCGATATGAAGGCAGAGCAGAAGGAAGATACGGTTACTGTATCGCTTAAGGTGAAGAATATTTCCGATACCGATGGTGACGAGGTCGTACAGATATACTTCCATCCTGAAAATGCAAGAGTAAAGCGCCCCATAAAACAGCTTTGTGCCTTTGAAAGACGCTTTATAAAGGCGGGAGAAACCGCAGAGCTTACCTTCGATATAGAGCTTAAGCGCTTTGAGTTCTATGACGTGACAAGAGAAAAGCTCTGTACCGAAAGCGGAGATTATACCCTTTTCGCAGGTGCGTCATCCTCTGATATAAGACAGGAAACGAGTCTTTATATAAAGGGCGAAGAGATACCTTCAAGAGATATGACTATGCTCACAAAGGCAATAAATTACGATAACAAGTTCGGTACGAAGATGAAATATTCAAAGCAGGACGAAGAGCATTATATGCTTGGCGGTGGACTTGTTTTCAAGACTTGCGATTTAGGTGACAGCGATAAGGTACGTCTTATCTGCGGTAGTGTCGTTGGTGAAGGCAAGGTTACTCTTGAGCTTGACGGAGAAGTCATTGCAGAGGTGACAGTACCGCCCAGCGTCAACGTAGAACGCTTCTTTGATATAACGGAAGCTATAACCACAGAAAAGAAAAAGGGAGATCTTACAGTTTCTCTTACAGGTAATACCACCTTAAAGGCGTTACAGTTTGTGAAATAAACAGCTGAGAGCAGAGGTTTTATACCTCTGCTCTTTTTTCTTTAAAAAACTTTCAAAAACTATGGAAAAACAGTTCGTAATATGGTATAATTAAATAAATACATCTAATTTTCAGAGTGGGAGGGTATAAGATGTCCTTTTACAATCTTTCAGGTCAGATAATGCAGGATGACGACGGCACCTCGTACATCATTTCAGACGTCTTTTCGGTAGTGCCTGCCGACGGCGAAGATCCCTTTGTCTGCAGCTGGAAAGACGTAGACTCCATACGCATAGGAGATAGTATAATTACAATAAACGTTGATGACAGGGTATTTACAATAAGACCTGAATTCTTTGAAGACAGAAAGCAGTTTTTAAGTGCCAAGGCTATAGCCTCCTCCTGTGCTTCAAAGCAGGGAGTTCCCGTACATAATGCGGTGGAGCTGCTTCCCGAAAAAAGTCTTTACGTAGATTATGATATACCTGATTTTGCGGTATTCACAAAGGGTGAATATAATACGAAGGAGATAAAGTCCTCGCTTTTATTACTGCTTATAGGAAAGACCGCCAGAATACTCTGGTCAGTCGGAATAGTAGGCGGTATTGCGGCACTCATCTTCTTCCATCTTCTGATAGGCTTTGACGAGCTTAACTGGTGGTATCTTGCAATAGGCGCCTTCTTCTGCGGAGTCGGTGCGGTGGCTATTACCTATCTCTTTATGCTCATAGCGTCAAGAATAAAGTATGCGGGTATTTTAAAGCAATATCAGAAATATGACGATACCGTTACCTTCGCCATATGTGACGACGGCTTTTCTGCCTGCGAGAGCGTTATCTACAGCACCTGCAATATCATAAAATGGGGAAGCAGGGACACCTATATGGAAACCGGCTCCATGTTCATTGTATTAAGACGAAACAAGCCGATATTATGGGTACCCAAGGTACTGTTGAACGAACATCAGTACAAGAGGGTGCAGGAGATATTTGCACTCAATATGTCCGAGAAATAACGAGAATTCTATTGAAAGAAGTGATAAACTGTGGCTATCCGTCAGCCTGAGGTTACGGCAAAGCATATAAATACAGAGGACGGCGATATACTTATATTCACCGTCAAGAACAGTAGCAACAGAATAGGTATATGCAGACTGAATTCTGCCAAGGATGATATGTGCTGTCTTTACGCCTATGACGATCCCGTTGTTGTTTTTACAGACGATCCCAATAACAAATACGCTGATAAGGTTGTGTGTGAGCTTGGCTCTATGACGCAGACCTCGATCATCAATACTGCGATAAAAGAGGTTTACGATCAGCTTTGTGCAGGGGCGGCGTTTGAATATTGTCTTCCTGCATTGCTTAAAATGATGCCCGACGGACTTTATGCGGTTTCCTGGCAGAAATGTTATCCTACAACGGGTGAAAATATGTTCTTCTGGTCAGGCTATGGCGTTTCAAAGCAGCTTAAGTGCAGTAGCAGATATATAAAGCTCATTGATGAAAAGAAGAATTTCAGTGCACCCTTCCTTATTCCTACCGCAAGACCTGTTACCTTTGAATCTGCAGGTGTCAGCGAGGCGTCGCAAAAGCACAGAAGAGGAGATGAGCTTTTCGGACTCTCTCTGCATCTTTCAGGCTTTTATTCGGTGCTTATAAAGGGACACCATGCGGCTTGTGCGGCGGTAGTAAACGACGAGCCCTTCTATACGGTACAGATACAGCCTGTAAGAGATATCTGGAAGGAAGAAAACGAGGAGGGCGAAATGCAGACGCTGGGACTCTGCTCCGAATCCTTCAAGATTCCCTTTGAGGTGCTTGACGCCTCTGAGATCAGCGCTGTGCTGGCAAACCGTTATTGCCGTATCCCTGATACCTATCCTTCAATAAAGAAAAAGGTAAATTCGCCGAAGGCGTCAAAATCAAAGGGCGTTCCGAGTCAGTACAACATATTCTGCGAAAGCTATCCCGATGCGGATATGATAGCCAGCGCCCAGGGTATAGACGAGCTCACTCCTCCTATGCTGGAGGCGTTGCTTATGGGACAGACTACCCTTGATGAAAAGGTAATAATTTCTGAAAACTACTATTCAAGCGTAACGGCGGCTTGTAACTATTTAAGATATCACAACACCAACGATTTTCTTACCTTCTCCCTCAATATAATGAAGAATCCCGAGCTTTCAGCCACCTATTCCTATGTGGCTACCTGTATGGCAAAGCTCCACGATAAGAGGGTAAAGGACTTTTTTGCAGAGGTTCTTGCTTCAGAGGATCCCGGCTATGCAAGTATCACAAGTATAGCGAAAAGCTACATTACAAATTACGAGCAAAGACAGGAAATATCCAGAGAGGATTATGCAAAGAGTCTGCCAAAGGCTACGGAAAGGTTCGACAGAAAGAACTTTGTATCCCTTTCAGGCGTCAGCGAACAGATCAAGAACGGTCAGGGAGCGGAGCTTCTTGCAATGCACATCGGCAGTACCGGAAATACGGGAGAAGGTGCGGAGCTTATCGCAAGGCATATTTCCAGTATGGTTTCCGAGGATACCAAGAAATAAAAGCAAAATAAAAATACCAGCAAGGTTTTCCTTGCTGGTATCAAAATTTTAATTTTAAGAATTACGCATTCTTGTCAAGACCTGCAACTGCAAGTGTATCACGAGCAATAAGAAGCTCTTCGTTTGTGGGGATTACCCAAACCTCTACCTTGTTGTCTTCTGTAGAGATCTTACGGAGCTCGCCTCTGATGAGGTTAGCCTCGGGATCAATCTTGATACCGAATACTTCCATATTTTCGCATACAGCCTGTCTTACTTCGGGAGCATTTTCACCGATACCGCCTGTAAAGATGATTGCGTCAAGACCGTTCATAGCTGCTGCATAGGAGCCGATGTACTTCTTGATGCCGTAGGTGAGCATTTCAGAAACGAGAATGCACTTTTCGTTGCCTTCAGCAATACCTGCTGTGATAGCTCTGTTATCGCTGGATAAACCATCGGAAAGACCGAGGAAGCCGGACTTCTTGTTGAGGTAGTCGCTCATCTGGTCAGGTGTAAGACCGAGCTTCTTCTGTACGTATGTAACGGCAGAGGGATCAACCGCACCTGAACGTGTACCCATAATGATACCGTCAAGGGGAGTAAAGCCCATGGAGGTATCTACAGACTTGCCGTCCTTGATGGCTGTGATGGATGTACCATTTCCGAGGTGGCAGGATACAACACTCTTACCTTCGTGGCTACCGCCGAGGAGCTCAGCGAGCTTCATAGATACGAA
>JAFQUH010000196.1 GCA_017408635.1 Ruminiclostridium sp.
GATTGCGAAAAAGCAATTCACGAGCTTGCCAAGAGCGGAGCAAAAATGATAATCCTTTCAAGCTATAGCTATCCTCACGAAGTAAAGGAAGTTATAAAAAGCTACCCCGATATTGCATTTTACGGAATAAGCTCCGATTATAGCGCAGAAAATATGACCTCATATTTCGGCAGAATGTACCAGGCAAGATACCTTGCAGGCGTGATAGCGGGTATGCAGACAAAAACGAATTCTATAGGATACGTAGCGGCAATGCCCAATAACGAAGTAAACAGAGGGATAAATGCTTTTACATTAGGAGTAAGAAGTGTGAATCCCGATGCTACGGTCTACGTCAGCTGGACGAATTCCTGGGATGACGAAAAGACAGAAACGGCTTGTACCGAAAAGCTGATAAATGACAAAAACGCAGATATCGTCACCTATCATCAGAACAGACACGGCGTAGCGGCTACCGCTGATAAGCTCGGGGTTTACTCCATCGGCTACAATCAGACCGCAGAAGGACTTTCGGATAAATATCTTACTGCGGCGGTATGGGACTGGAAATCTCTTTATTATCAGATAATAAGAGAATGCGTACAGGGCAAGGCAAATTCCGTAAAGCAAAGATGGCTCGGACTTGACAGTGGAGCGGTAGGACTTTCCGACTTGTCCTCCTCTATAGACGAAGGCACTGTAAAGGCTTACGAAAAAGCAAAATCCGAGCTTCTTACAATAGACAATATTTTTGCTGATGAGATATACGATAACAACGGGACAAAGCGTTGTAACGAGGGTGAAAAAATCAGTGATGAAACCTTACTTACTGCAATGGATTGGTATGTAGACGGAGTGGTAATATATGAAGCTTAAGAAAATGTTCAGATCAAAGCGCTTCAAAAGCGCAATACTGATGATAATTATTGCCTTTGCTGTGCTTGGTGTTGTGTGCGTTATAATGTGGGTACGCCTGAGAGAAATAACGCAGGATCAGGTAGAAAGCCACGTTTCAGGTTATAGCCAGATGATGTCAAAGGCAATCGATTCTAGCTTTGCCGAGGAGCTTTCCATACTATCCGACGTTACTGATTTCGTCGACGTTGAAACGGGAAAATTCAGTAATATGTTTAAGGATAAGGAAGGCGTATCCTATGGCGTTGTCCGTATAAACGGTGAGGCAGTATACGGTCAGGCTATCGATTTTTCGGGCTATGACGGAGTATTCCAGTCCCTGCACGGAAATCCCGCAGTAAGCGTGAATAACGGAAAGATTCTTTTCTCTGTGCCTGTTTTCAGCGGTAATAACGTAAAATTCGTACTTTATAAGCTCTACGACGGCAAGGTGCTGAGCGAAAAGATGAATCTTGTCTGCTACGGAGGACTCGGAGAATGTATGCTTGTTGACGGGGACGGCAATATCGTTCTTCGTTCAAGAGGAAGCACTACAAAAATAGACTTTTTTACCGAGGGTGTAAACTCCTCCGCTATAGAGGATATAAGAAACACTATGGCTATACGCCCCGCCGCATCCGCCTATAATGAAAGCGGGGATGTGGTGGTCTTCGCCTCCGAAACAAGCTACCCGGGCCTCTACGTACTCGGCTTTGTTCCTTCTATGGCACCTGCAGGCGATATTTCACTTATAACACCGCTTATCCTCTGGTCCTTCGGGCTTTTATGGCTACTGCTGGTTATAGTTACAATCTATCTTATGGGCGTTGAGTACAGGGCTCAGCAGAGTGACAGATTAAGACAGGAAAAGATAATGGCTGAAAAAGCCAACAGAGCGAAGAGCGACTTCCTTGCGAATATGTCCCACGAAATAAGAACTCCTATCAATGCAGTAATCGGTATGAATGAAATGATACTTCGTGAAAGCAAGGACAGACAGATACTCGAATATGCAGGCAATATCGATAACGCCAGCCGTAACCTTCTTTCTATCATAAATGATATTCTGGACTTTTCAAAAATCGAAGCAGGTAAGCTGGAAATGGATGAGCACGAGTACAGACTTGATACACTTGTTCACGATATCCGCAGTATGATAAGTATTAAAGCGGAGCAAAAAGGACTGGAGTTTGAAGTTGAGATTGACGAAAACCTTCCCAACAGGCTTTATGGTGACGATATACGAATAAAACAGATAGTTATAAATCTTCTCACTAATGCCGTGAAATATACTCATAAGGGAAGTGTAAGACTCGTAATAAACGGAAACCAGGAGTTTTCCAACGACCGACTCAATCTTGCGATATCCGTAACGGATACGGGTATAGGTATCAACGAGGAGGATATGTCAAAGCTGTTTGATAACTTCAGCCGTTTTGACTTAAGCGCAAATCGTAACATAGAGGGTACGGGACTGGGACTTGCGATAACACACAGACTTGTTACCCTTATGGGAGGTAATATTGAAGTAAAAAGCGAATACGGTAAAGGCTCAACCTTTATCGTGACCGTTTCCCAGAAGATACTTGATACAGAAAAAATAGGTAGTATCGTATGGGATAATACCGACGTTACACAATCAAGCTACACAAGTGTTTTCACCGCCCCTGACGCCAAGATACTTGCTGTTGATGATAACAGGATGAATCTTATGGTGGTTGAAAATCTGCTTAAATCCACCAAGGTGAAGCTGACAACCTGTATGAGTGGTGAGGAGGCTCTGGCACTTGTTGAAAACAACAGGTACGACGTTATTCTGTTGGACCATATGATGCCTCATATGGACGGTATAGAAACGCTTAAGAATATGAAGACGATGATGGCGAATATGAGCAGGGATGCTATCGTTATTGCACTTACCGCCAATGCCGTTTCGGGCGTTCGTGAAATGTATCTGTCAGAGGGCTTTGACGATTACATAAGCAAGCCTATAGACAGCAGACAGCTCGAAGAGGCACTTGCAAGATATCTGCCTGATGAAAAGGTGGTTTACGTTGAGGTGACAGGTAGCGAAGCTGCAACCGAAGAAAAGACGGAAACGGATGCAAATCAGCCTGCTGATGAAAAAGCGGAATATCCGCTCTTCGATACGGAGCTTGGTATAAAATACTGTGCAGACAGCGAGGAGATGTTTATCGAAATACTGAACATCTTCTGCGAGATGAAGGAAGAGAAACAGGAAGAGCTTCGTGGCTACGTAGAGAGTGAAGACTGGGAAAATTATACCATCAGCATACACGGACTCAAATCAAATTCTCTCAACGTGGGCGGTAAAAGGTTATCAAAGCATTGTCTTTCTCTGGAGCTTGCAGGTAAGGCAATAAGAGCGGGCGAAAACGTCGAAGAAAATATCCGTTATATAAAAGAAAATCATTGCGAAGCACAGCGGCTTCTTAACGAAACGGTAGAAGCGGCTATGGAGTATCTTAAATCAAAGGAGTGATAGAAAATGGAGAGTAAAAAGATCGGTGTTGAGGGTATAAGGATCCTTTCCCTTGAGGATAACGTCATTGATAGTGAAATAATGAATATGCTTCTTGCAGACACAGGCATTGAGCTGGACGTGGTATCTACTGCCCGTGAGGCGTATGATATGATAAAAGAGCATTCCTACGACGTACTTCTGATAGATCATATGATGCCCGGCGTAGACGGAATCACAGTCCTTAAAACCATAAGAGAACAGCATCTGTGTGACAATACACCTGCGATTGCCGTAACGGGAAATAATATTTCCTCGGCAAAGAACAATTATCTCGAAGCGGGATTTTCCGAATACGTCACAAAGCCTGTCGACAAGGAAAAGCTGATTGCTGCAATAACACGTTGCCTTGGCAATACTGCAGAAAGCAAGCAGGATATTGAAAAACACACCATTCTCATCGTTGATGATAATCAGATGAATCTTCTTCTTGCAAGAAAGATACTTATGGAACAGTATAACGTAAGCGTGGTATCTTCTGCAAAATCCGCCCTTGCGTTCCTTGAGGAAGAGATACCCGATATGATTCTGCTCGATCTTCTTATGCCGGAAATGGACGGCTTTGAGTTCCTCGGAATCGTAAAGAAGGATGACAGATACAAGGATATTCCGATAATATGTCTTACTGCAGACGATGACCGTGAATCAGAGCTGAAATGCTTTGAACTGGGTGCACTTGACTTTATTACAAAGCCCTTTATGGCAGAGATAATGAGAAGGCGAGTAGCTTGCATCCTTGAGCTCAGCATACTTCAGAAGGATCTGCAGGCAGAGGTAGAAAAGAAAACGCAGAAGCTGAATAACTACAGCTACAAGCTGGAAAGAATGACCGACGAGGTTATGCACGCTCTTGCCAGCACCATAGACGCCAAGGATAAATACACAAACGGTCACTCGGTAAGAGTTGCCGAGTATTCAAAGCTTATTGCAAAGCACCTCAATATGTCGGAGCAGGAGCAGAATCATATTTATCGCATAGGTCTGCTTCACGATATCGGAAAGATAGGTGTGCCGGATGATATTATCAACAAAACCGAACGACTTGACGATGATGAATACGCTATTATAAAAACTCATCCAACGATAGGTGCGGAAATACTCAGCAAAATGTCCGAGCTTCCCGATATAGTTATCGGTGCAAAATATCATCATGAGCGCTACGACGGAAGAGGCTATCCCGAGGGCTTATCAGGTGAAAATATACCGCTTGTAGCAAGAATTATCGGAGTAGCCGACGCCTATGACGCTATGACGTCAAACCGCAGTTATCGTAAAGTGTTACCTCAGCAGATAGTCAGAAACGAGATTCTGAAAGGAAAGGGAACACAGTTCGATCCCGTCTTCGCAGAAATAATGATCAGAGTAATAGACGAAGATGTAAACTATGATTTAAGAGAAAAGGTACAAGCTTTATAAAAATAAACGCCGCACTTGAAAAGGCAATAGCCATAAAGAAGTAACTCCAGAGAAGAAAACGTCTTCTCTGGAGTTTATTTTATATTCAGTTCGACAAATTGGAATTTAGAATACTCCTTTATTGTACTTTTTTTTGTACTGCAACAATGCAACCTAAGCCAATCACCAAACCTATGATAAGTATAGCAACGGCAAGTATAAGCAAATTTTCAAATAGTCCTATAATGCCACTGAGTAGCATTGCAGTTGCGATAACAAGCATTGCTTTTCCAAA
>JAFQUH010000018.1 GCA_017408635.1 Ruminiclostridium sp.
GGGTTATTTGTGTTACAGTATTCATAGCGGATTAGCTGACCTCCTGTTGCTTTTATTTCTCGCAACTTAACTGTAACACAGGTTTGGCTTTTCCGCTACTCTTTTTTTTTATATTGTAACGCTTCTATTGTAAACCAACACTTTCATAGCAATATCAAAATATGCTGTATTGAAATAAGTCGGCTTTTGTGATATAATGTAAAATGATTTATTATATTTACAGAAAGGTTAATTTATGGAACAGCTTGCGGAAATGTACGTCACCCTGCTACCCGTCATACTTGCTGGGGTTATGAATATGGTCTGGTGTAAAATAAAGGTATGTGATTTTCTTAAAAAGCCTGTGGATTTCGGGAAGAATTTTCCTGACGGAAGAAGGGTTTTCGGCGATAATAAGACCTTTAAAGGCTTTATCGGAATGATACTTTTCGGTATTATTTTTTCTGTAATATGGGGGCTAATCTCCGATAGCAACACTTCTCTTACGGCTTATAATTACTTTTACAGAAATTATAGCAATTCAATACTATACAATATCATGACGGGAGCGCTTTCGGGCTTTGCTTATGCATTATTTGAGTTACCAAACAGCTTTCTTAAAAGAAGACTTGACATCACTCCGGGTAAAAACGATATAAGCGGTGTAAAGAGGGTATTTTTCGTATTTCTCGATCAGGCAGATTCGGTTTTCGGATGTGTTCTTGTCGTATGTATCTTCTGTCCCCTGCCGCTGTGGTACTACTTTGTATACGTTCTGGTCGGTGCGGTAACGCATATCGTATTCAATATGCTACTTTACTTCTGCCATTTAAGAAAAAATATGTTTTAACCGAAAGGATAATTCTCAATGGGTATTTTTCGTCTTGGAGAGAAACTTAATACAGAAGAGGCAGGCAATAAAGCCGCCTTCCTCTCGCTGATGAAATATAACGGCTTTAACGTACCCTCGGGCATTGTTCTGGGAAGTGATATTTTCAGTAGAACTATATCGTTAAGTGACAATAAAAGCAAGGTTGATACGCTTCTGAAGGAGCTTTCAAAGGACAACGCAAAGGAAATTTCTGATAAAATAGCAGAGCTTTATTCATCACTTTCTTTACCCGATGAAATAAAAACGGAAATTAGAGAAAAAATCGATTGTAAAAAGAAATACGCCGTAAGAAGCAGCGGCATAAAGGAAGATCTGCAGGGCTTTTCTTTTGCGGGACAGTACGATACCTTTATTAACGTAAGCGGAATTGAAGACATATCGTCAGCTATTATAAACTGCTACCTTTCTGCCTACTCGCAGACTGTTCTGTCTTATCTTGCGACAAACGGAATATCCGCTGATGAAATCGGGATGGCGGTCATCATTCAGGAAATGGTGGATTCAGATATAAGCGGTGTTGCCTTCACAGTAAATCCCACCAGCGGGTGCGACAAGGAGATTTTTATCGAAGCCGCAGAGGGACAGGGCGAAAACCTTGTCAGCGGTAAGGTCAGTGCAGAAGGATACTCATACAATTGGTGGAATAACGAAATCACCCTTTCATCAGGGGCGCTTCTTTCAGATGATAAAGTGAAAGAAATTTCAGACGCCGCCCTTCGTATTCAGGAGTTTTTCGGTTATCCCTGCGATATCGAATTTGCATACGAAAATGAAGTTCTCTATATTCTCCAGGCAAGAGCAATAACCAGAATCCTTTATAACGATATCAAGGATCAATGGTCCACGGCGGATTTCAAGGACGGCGGCGTTTCCGCTACAGTATGTACTCCATATATGTGGAGTCTTTATGAATACATATGGGAAAGCGAGCTCAGAAAATTTCTTATAGAATCGAAGATTCTGACGCCTGCCGAGGTCAGCAGAAAGCTGGGAGATATGTTCTACGGACGCCCCTACTGGAATATGACTATAGTAAAATCCGCTATGGCTAAGGTACCCGGATATAAGGAAAGGGATTTTGACAGCGAATTCGGTGTAAAGATAACCTATAGCGGTAACGGTAATACCACGTCAATTAACCCTAAAAGCATATTCGGAATAATAAGAATCGCTTTAGCGCAAAGAAAAATAGTAGGAGAACGCAAAGCGAACGCCGAGGCTCTTAAATCAGAGCTTCTTAACACGTATTCCGATTATTTTGAAAACAAGGATAACAAGTTTTCATCCGATGAGATAAAGTCCATATGGAAAAATCTGGTCTTTACCGATTATCTGAAAAGCGAAAGCACGTATTTCAGACAGATTTTCATCAACACTATCCATCAGTCCTTATACAAGGATAAGATTTTAAAGCATACCACGAAGGGCGGATATTTCACTCTTATTGGTGGTCTTGATAATATATCCCACCTTCTCCCCTTTTATAGCATATGGGAGATAAGCAGAGAAATACGAAAGGATGAAAAGGCGCTCTCCTTCTGGACTGACACACCTGCTGATATAATAGCCGAGAAGCTCTATGAAGCACCCTTCGGAGAAAGAATTCTGAAATATATTGAGGATTATGGCTATCACTCTAAAAAAGAGCTTGACGTAACATATCCTTCTTTTTACGAGGATATAACCACGATAATAAACGACGTTAAAAGCACCTGTGCTTTAGGTGACGAATGCTCTCCTGAAAAGGATTCGTTGCGACTGCGTGAAGATTTCAGAAAAGAAATGGAGCAGATAAAGAAAAAGCTGTCTTCATCAGGATATAAAAAATTTGAAAAGAACGTAACGGAAATGAGAAAACTGCTCTGGTGGAGAGAGGAATTCAGGGACGTTTCTACAAGATTTTACTGCATAATAAGAGCCTATACGTTAAGACTTGCAGAAGCTCTTTTAAGCGAGCAGACAATAGATGACGTAAACGATATATGGTTTACAAAAATTGAAGACGTACGGAATCTGCTGGACGGCAAAATTTCAAAGGAAGAGCTTGCTGAAATAATAAAGAGGAATAAAATCTATTACTCCTCCTTCAGAAATTTCCAGAACGAAAATGAAATAGGCTCTACCGTGAGTGGTGCTGCAACAAGCTCTTCAGATAAGGCGCTCAGCGGTATAGGTTGTTCTTGCTACAAAATGACGGGCGTCGCAAGAGTAATAAGTTCTCTTGATGATACGGACAGACTTTGCGAGGGTGATATTCTCATAACGAAATTTACCGATACGGGATGGACAAGCCTTTTCGCAAAGCTCGGAGGAATCGTTACCGAGTACGGCGGAATGCTCTGTCATGCGGCTATAGTATCAAGAGAATACGGCATCCCCTGCGTTGTCTGTGCAGAAAACGCAACGAAACTGATAAAAGACGGCGAAACTATTACGATAAACGGCGAAACCGGAGAAATTATACTTGGTGGTGAATAAAATTGAAGCTGTTTTTAGGATACTACAATAAATCAGTCATACTTACCTACATAGGCGCGGCGGCGGCAATTTCAGGTATGGCGCTTTCCTTTATCGGAGAGATGAAATACGCTATGCTATGTCTTATCGTCTGCGGAGTATCAGACCTTTTTGACGGAATGATTGCAAGACGATGCAAGAGAAGTGATGCAGAAAAGGAATTCGGAATACAGATAGACTCACTTACAGATATGGTGAGCTTTGCCGTATTCCCCGCAGTTATCTCCTTTGCTATGGGTAATACAAGCTGGTATCATATCATAATAAGCGCAGTATACGTAATTGCCGCTATAACAAGACTCGGCTTTTTCAACGTTTCTACCTCTACCGAAGCAGAAACGAAATTCTATACAGGCTTACCCGTTACCTTTGCTTCTCTGATAGTGGTATCAGCATATATCATCGGCAGTATGTTCAGCATCACAGAAATATTGATGCCTGTATGCCTTTTTGTTACCGCTCTTCTTTTTGTTCTTAAAATAAAGATAGCAAAGCCGAGAGGCATTGCCTACCTGCTTTTAGGACTTCTGGCAATTGCTCTTGCGGTGGCAGTATTCTTCATCGGTGGTTGATATGGCTGAAATATATGACAGAAAAAACGGCACTTACTACGAAGATAAACAATACGGCGGTAAGGCGCTTAAATTCCTTTACGGAAATCCCTTCGGCAGAATAATTCTGCGGCTATTTATAGCAGGTAAAGGCTATTCAAGACTGAACGCAAAAAGAAATTCTACAAGGAAATCGGCAGAAAAGATAGTTCCCTTTGTAAAGGAATACGGCATTGATATGAACGATTTCGAGGACAGAGAGTACCTATCCTTTGCGGATTTCTTTACAAGAAAGCTCGCCGAAGGAAAAAGATTCTTTTCAGAGGATAAGACGGATTTTATATCTGTTGCGGATAGCAAGCTCCTTTGCTACAAAATCTCGGAGGATGGTAAGATACCTATAAAAAACAGCATATATACTGCAAAGGAAATTACAGGCGACGAGCTTACAGAGGATTTTTACGGAGGGTACTGCCTTGTGTTCAGGCTCACCGTTGACGATTATCACAGATATTGCTTTTTCGATAACGGCAGACTGATTACTGAAAGATATATAAAAGGAAAGCTACATACGGTAAGCCCGATTTCATCGAAAAGGTATAAGGTCTTTTCCGAAAACTGCCGTAACGTATCTTATATAGCAACGGAAAATTTCGGCGAGTGCTACCAGATTGAAATCGGAGCCTTGCTTGTTGGTAAAATAATGAATCACCATATAGTACACTTTTCAAAGGGCGAAGAAAAGGGGTGTTTTGAAATGGGCGGCTCCACCTGTGTGGTTATGATAAAAAAAGGCGTTATAACGATAGATGACGATATACTCAATAATTCCGACAAGGGAATCGAAACTAAAGTTCTTATCGGAGAAAGGATAGGAAAGAAAAATGTTAAAGCGACTTAATATTTATTTTAAGGAAATGTACCCGTTTATTCCGAGACTACTTCTTGGATTTATAGTATTCGGAGAAATTTATTTTATCCTCCTTCTTAACTACGGAATCACCGATTTTTCTTTAGGAATACAGGAGATTGTCGGCGGAATAACTATTTTCGGTTTTCTTATGTTTTTACGTATAGCCGACGATTTTAAGGATTATGAGTCGGATAAAAGGCTTTTTCCCGACAGAGCGTTCCCCAGTGGGAAGGTACATAAAAAGGATTTAAATATTGTTGTTGCCGTTGATCTTGCGGTTATGACGATACTGAACGTTATTTTTATGAATAATATTTTCTTTTATCTTTTCCTTATGGCATATGGCGTGCTGATGTCCTTATGGTTTTTCCAGAAGCACAAAATCAGCAAGAGCCTTCCTCTTGCACTAGTGACACATAACCCCGTACAGATGGTGCTGAATCTCTATATTATTTCCTTCTGTTGTATTAAGTATAACCTTCAGCCTTTTACGCTCACCTCCTTCCTTGTACTTATGACTCTTTACTTCCCTGCTCTGATATGGGAGATTGCAAGAAAGATCCGTGCGCCGAAGGACGAAACGGAGTATACCACCTATTCAAAGCTATTCGGACATAAGAAGGCTACGTTATTTATTCTCATCCTTACGATTGTAGATATAATCACAAATCTTCTGCTGGTTATAAATCTCAATATAATCGGATTTTTCATTCTTATTATAAACGTCGGCGTAATGACCGCAGAATTTATTATATTTATAAAGAATCCCGAAAAATTCAAGCTCGTAACAAGAGTTGAAATATACACCTACATAACAGAGGCTACAATGCTTCTGATAATTCCCGCATATATGATTATAGGAAAGATATGAGTATATTTATTACACAAGAAAATTTCAAAGAGCATAAAATCGGCAAAAAAGCAGAGCGTCTTTTTGAGCTTGTGGAAAACGGCTTTAACGTTCCTTCGCTTTTTTGCGTAAACGAAATACCGAAGGAAAAAGAGCTCCTTTCATTTCTGAACGAAGGAAAGGAGTTTTCGGTGCGTTCTTCAGCGCTTTGCGAGGACTCGGCAGACTATTCCTTTGCGGGACAATTTGACACCTTTCTTTTTGTAAAAAGAGATAACGTTCAGGAGAAAATAAAAGAATGCTTTTCATCTGCTGAAAAGGAAAACGTAATTTCCTATTGCAAGGAAAACGGAATAGAGCCTGGCTCAATCAAGATGACGGTAATTGTTCAGGAGATGATTGACGCAGATTTTTCAGGCGTAATATTCTCTGCAAACCCTCAGGGTATCTTAAACGAAAGCGTTATCGTTATGGGATGCGGCACGGGTGACAACGTAGTAGAAGAAAAAACAGACGTCACCACCTGCTATTACAACAGAACGGATAAAAAATATTATACGGTAAAAAACGGAGATAACTCTCCCGCTATGACGGATGAGCTTATAGAAAAGCTCATTTCACTGTGCGAAAAGGCTGAAGGTATCTTTGGCAGACTGATAGATATCGAATTTGCGGCAAAGAATAACGAGGTGTTTATTTTACAGGTAAGACCGATAACGACTATAAACGATAATTCTCCGCTTATTCTCGATAACAGTAATATCGTAGAAAGCTATCCCGGGATATCTCTCCCGCTTACAATTTCCTTTGTAAACGAGGCATACAGCGGTGTATTCAAGGGACTTGCAAAAAGAGTTCTGCATGACGAAAAGCTGGTAAACAGATATAACGAAACCTACTACAATATGACAGGCTCTGCAAACGGCAGAGTGTATTATAAAATAAGCAACTGGTACACCATTCTGTCATTTCTGCCGATGTCAAAAAAAATAATCCCTATATGGCAGGATATGATGGGCGTAGGAGAAAAATCAGTAGACAGTAAGGGTGTAAAGCTCTCTTTCTTTAAAAGAATTGCTACGTATTTCAACGTAATATCAGAAGCCTTTTCAGTAAGAAGAAATATGGATAAGCTGAACGCCTCCTTCCCCGCTACCGAAAAATATTTCAGGGATAATTTCACGTCTGATATTACTCTTGACGATATAAAGAAATTATATAACGAGGTTTCCGATAAACTGTTATCGGTATGGGATATTACACTTTTGAACGATCTTTACGCCTTTGTATTTACAGGGCTTTTAAAATCGGAAATCAAAAAATCGGGTATAGGCGACTATGAAAAGATTGCCAACGAATTTATCAGCGGCATTTCAAATATAGAAAGCATGAAACCGATAAGAGCTATGATAAGGCTTGCTGATTCCGACAGGGAGATGCTTGACAGACTATGTAGTATAGAAAGCGAGTCGGAGCTTGAAACCGCTCTTAAGGAATATCCCGAATTTGAAAAAGGCTTTTACGAATATATCTCTCTATACGGTGACCGCTCGCCCGAAGAATTAAAAATGGAAACTGTCACCTTCAGGGAAAGTCCGTTACTGCTTATAAGGAAAATAAGCGAGCTTTCTTCTGACAAGGAGATATTTGAAAGAACAAAAAAATCTCTCCTTGACGAAAAAGAGAAAAAAGCAGAGGATATCGGAAGCCGTATTAAAAAGAGGAAAAAGCGAATCCTTTACTTTGCAAAAAAGGCGTCTATCGGAATAATGAACAGAGAAATTTCCCGTCTTAACAGAACAAGAGTTTACGGAATGGTGCGCTCTATGTTTTTAAGAGCAGGAGGAATCTTTTATAAAAACGGAAAGATAAATTCTAAAAGGGATATTTTTTTTCTTACAAAGGAAGAGATCTTCAGCGGCAATCCCGATTTATTCGCTGAAATAACAGAAAAAAGAAAAGCCGATTACACAGGCTTTTACGAACTGCCTGCCTATTCAAGAATCATTTTTTCAGGCAAAGAATTTGACAAAACAGCTATTCGTACAGATGCAGTATCGAAGGTTTCTTCAGAGGATAAAACCCTTTACGGCACACCCTCTTCCGCTGGTATCGTGAAGGGCGAGGCGGTAATTGTAAAGGACGCCTGCAATCCCCCTGATACCAAAGGTAAAATAATCGTAGCAAAAATGACAGATCCCGGCTGGGTATTCCTATTATCCAACTCAAAGGGGATCATCAGTGAAAAGGGCTCGTTATTATCTCATACCGCAATTATCTCAAGAGAACTTAAAATACCCGCCGTAGTAGGAGTAAAAAACGTATCCGAAATAATAAAAGACGGTGATATAATCGAGCTTAACGGCAATAACGGAACGATTAGAATATGTGAAAAGGAGTGATAAAATGTATCTTGTAAAAAAGGTAACAGAAGACGAATATGAAGATTTTCTGAATTTTCCTTCACGTATACATCCCCAAAATGAGCTTATGCAAAAGCGTTCTGATGAAATCGCTCTCTTAAAAAACACACATACGTTAAGCAAATACTTTTCTTTTACAGCCTTTCTGTGCTATCTTGACGGCAAGGTGGTCACAAGATGTGCAGTCACAATATATCCTTACAAGGAAGAGGCCTATCTCGGTTTTTTCGATAGCGAGAATGATATCGAAGCCGTAAGGGTGATGATTCAGGCGGCTGAAAGGTATGCAAGGAATAACGGAGCAACAAAGCTCACAGGACCTGTTGACGCAAGCTTCTGGATAGGCTACAGAATGAAGTCTGACAGATTCGATGAAGAACGATTCTTTTCCGAGCCGTATGGCAAGGATTATTATCCGAAATTGTGGCAGGAATGTGGATACGAGGTTTCGCAGGTATATATTTCAAACATCTATAAAAAACTCTCTAAAAACGAAGACGACGACGAGAGATATACAAAAAGATACAATCATTTTGTAAAAAAAGGCTATCGTATAGTATCAGCAAAAAAGAAGGACTGGGACAAGGTTATAGGCGAGGTTTATACTCTTCTTATAAAGCTTTACAGCGATTTTCCGGTTTTCTCTCATATAACCGAGGAAGAGTTCAGGGAAATGTATAAAAGTCTTAAAATGATACTTGATTATAATATGGTGAAGCTGGGTTATAAAGATAATAAGCTGGTTGGATTCTTTATCTGTGTTCCTGATTACAGAAACAGGCTTTACGGAAACATCGGTATTTCCGAGCTTATTTATCTTATAAAAAACAGAAAAAAATGCGATAACTATATTCTTCTTTACATCGGAGTAGACGAAAAGCACCTCGGACTCGGCTCCGCCTTATCCCAGGCGATGTTCAGAGAGCTTTGCAAAAAAGAAGCCTCATCCATCGGCGCTCTTATAAAAAAAGGTAAAGCATCCGAAAAGTATATCGATAAAAAGATTCTGTACCAGAGAGAATACCTGCTCTTTGAAAAGAAGCTGCTCTGATTTCAGATAAAAAAAACAATTATGCAGCATTGTTTATAAATGTCATAAGCCTCGGATATGGTGTGCGTATCTGAGGTTTTGCATTATCTAAAATAAAAAACAAAAAATCCGTAAGAATTCGACATATATGTCATTTAAATCTCTTGCGAAAATAACCATTTTGTGTTATAATTATGTAAATATAAACATTTACACAGATAATTGGGATGGTGAAATGTATTTATGGATTTTATAGCTTTACATAATCTGCTGGGGCAAATCAAATCAGCAGACAGTACCGAAAAAACAGAGCTTCTGATAAGCGAATACAAGGAAAGCATCGGCACAAGCGACGAGGCATTTCTCACTGTGCTTCAGGACTTAAAGGAGATTTCTGCACAGCTTATATCCTTAAAGCAGAACGATACCTCAGCGGATAGCAAGAAAAAGCTGATCGATATGTCTGAAAAGCAACAGAAGGAATTCAAGGAAGCGGAAAGAATACTCAAAGAAAATCTTCTGAACTACCATTTCCAGCCCATCGTAAGTGCAAAAACAGGCACTATTGTTTCATATGAAGCACTTATGCGTCCTATCAGCGAAATCTGTCCCAGTCCCTATCATATTATGAAGTATGCAGAGCTTGCCAATAAGCTCGATGACGTAGAAAACGCCACGTTTAAAAACGTACTTAATATAATTGACAAAAATACAATCAGACTAAACGGAAGAAGTATTTTTATCAACAGTATCCCGACAGCATCTATCCATGAAGACAGCTGGGAAGAGATAAACATTCTTCTTACAAAGCATTCGTCTTCTGTCGTTGTAGAGATGACAGAACAATCAGAGCTTACCGAGGACGAGCTTGAAAACATAAAATCCATTTACAAGAATCTTAACGTAAAGCTGGCTATCGATGATTACGGAACCGGATATTCCAACGTACAGAATCTTCTCCGCTATATGCCTGATTTAGTTAAGATCGACCGTTCTCTTATAAGCGAAATTCATAACGACAGAAAGAAAAGACATTTTGTAAAGGAAATCGTAGCATTCTGCCACGACAACGGAATAAAGGCTCTGGCAGAGGGTGTAGAAACCAGCGAGGAATTAAGAGCCGTTATTCTTATCGGCGTAGATCTTATTCAGGGTTATTACACAAGCAGACCTTCCGCTGAAATGATTGATGCTATCCCTTCTGAAATAAAGCAGGAAATTGAAAAATACCGCACAGAAAAGGAAGACGGCAAAAGACTCCGCACCTACAAGGCTGAAAAATCCGAGCGTGTATCAGTTTCCGCACTTGCAAAAGAAGGATACGAACAGATAATAATCGGTGCTTACGGCAACGGAGATGTTACTATATCATCTGAATTCGGAAGCAGCTTTGAAACCCGCATCAGCGTTGCCAACGGATACAATGGTCGCATCGTAATACAGAATACAGAACTCACCGACAACAAATTCCATC
The DNA here is from genome assembly GCA_017408635.1 of Ruminiclostridium sp. Taxonomy (GTDB): domain Bacteria; phylum Bacillota; class Clostridia; order Oscillospirales; family Ruminococcaceae; genus Ruminiclostridium_E. The sequence continues at coordinate 10,630 of JAFQUH010000018.1, forward strand.
CCTGTATAGATATCGGTGAAAATTGCGACGTCACTCTCTTTGTAAACGGACAAAACCATCTGAGAGGCGGCGGAATCCGTGTGCCTGAAAGCTCAAGACTCAAGGTTGAGGGTGATGGAAGGCTTACAATAACCTTAACAGGTGACGCCTTCTATGCAATCGGCAACGATATAAATTCAAGACATGGTGAGCTTGTATTTGAATACGGTGTGAACATAAACAACCACTCTGCCGTAGGCGTGGGCATCGGTTCAGGTCTTGGAGGAAAAATTATCATTTCAAAAGGACAATTCTCCTTCAATATTTCGGGATATCAGGGTGTAGGTATCGGCTCACTTACCGGAAACAGTATAATTGATCTCTTTGCGGCGGATATCACTATGGATATATCCTCCCAGTCCTCTGTAGCTATAGGTTCTATGAAAGGCAGCTTCAAGGGAACTATTATGCATAGCTCATTAAAAGCGTTTATGTCAGGTAGTGACGTTGTCGGAATAGGTACACTTTCAGGAGAACACGCAGAGGTCAACGTGTGTGAATCAGCTCTTATTATTGATGCGTCAGCAGACAGATGCTCCGCTATCGCCGCTCTCGAAGGCGATACCGATTTTGAAATAAGCAGAGCAAGTCTTCACATCACCGCAAACGGCGATAATGCACTCGGTATAGGCGGAACAAAGGGTAAAACCAAACTGAGTATCACAAATAGTGACAGCGTAGTCAACCTTATTACAAAGCTCAACTATCTTGATTACGTAAAACGAGAGGACGTAAGTATGTCCGGCGGCAGATCAAGATTCAACGTAAATGGTGAAACCAAAACCTTTGAATCCTGAACCACAACAAATTAAGTTGATAATAAAACAACAAAGCCCTTCGTTTAAAGGTATTTCCCTTTAACGAAGGGCTTTATATTTATATAAATTTATATCAGTATGCCGTTGCAATGATCTATCTCGTGCTGGATTATCTGCGCTGTATATCCTGTGAAGGTTTTGATTTTCGGCTTCATTTCCTTTGTAAGCCATTTGACCTTAATGCTTTTATATCTTCTGCACTTTCTGGGACCGCCGAGTAAAGAAAGGCATCCTTCCTCCGTTTCATAGGACTCTGAACATTTGATTATTTCAGGGTTAAGCATCAGGGAATACTTATCGCCATCAAGAAAAGCGATGATGCGTTTATTGACTCCTATCATATTAGCCGCCATACCTACGCAGGCTTCCTTATGTGAAATAAGTGTTTCCAGTAAATCATCGGCTACAGGTATATCATCTATAGTAGCCTACTCCGATTTTACGCTTAAGAAGATAGGATCGTGCATAAGCTCTTTTATCATTGTTTTAAGTCCTTTACCTGTGGGATTTTTCAGGCATTGTTTTTTCTGCCCTGTGATTTTTTAGTTTTAGCATCTGTTTCGCCTTGCTCTGAAAACTCAAACCAGAAGGTACTGCCCTTACCCTGCTCGCTATCAACGCCAAAGTTGAATTTATGAAGCTCAAGAACTCCCTTTACTATCGAAAGTCCGAGTCCGCTTCCCTTCTTGGCTCTTGCATGGGTTTCGCCGTCCTTCTTTACACGGTAGTATCTGTCCCATACGTATTTGAGATTTTCTTCATCTATACCTTCGCCGCTGTCACATACCTCAAAGCGTGCAATACCATTTCCCTTACGATAAAGATTCACTCTGACAGTTCTGTCCTCGCCCGTATAGGTAATAGCATTGTTGATGAAATTATACACTACTTGCTCAATTTTTGTGATATCAGCGTTTATCATAATCTGCTCCTCTGTATTCAGCAGAATCTGATAATCCTTTATCTCGTTAAGAAGAGTAAATCTTGAAACCAGATCCTTCAGATGTAAGGAGAAATCAAACACCTCGCAGTTCATTTCAGCAACGCCGCTCTGGAGCTTTGATAAATCGAGTATGTCCGTTACAAGAGAGGACAGTCTGTCGGTTTCATCGATGATGACCTGAAGATGCTTCTCTCTTTTCTCGGGGATATCTCCCGACAAATCCCTGACCATCTCCGCATACGCCTTTATCATAGTAAGCGGTGTGCGAAGGTCGTGGGAAATATTCGCCATAAGCTCCTTCTGAAGTCCGTCTGTTTTGGCTATCTCGCTGGAGGCTAAATTAAGCACCTCGGTAAGCTCTTTTATTTCCGTAAACTGATGCTTCTTTATTTCCATATGGAATTCACCCTGGGGTAGCTTCAAGGCGGATTTCGATATACGGACTATAGGCTTCGTTACACTGCTTGAAAAGAATATGGATAATATGAATGCACCGATTATAATTACGGTAGCTACAAGAGTCAGCTGGTTGTTTATAATCTGCACGGTATTTCCTATAGGCTCAAGATAATTGAACACGTACACCCTGACGGCGCCTGTGGCGTGGATATGCTCGCTCTGATAATTTTCATCTGCTATCTGCGCAGTCATTATTATAGCCTTGCTATCCTTATCAGATCGGGGCGTAGTCGCCGTAAAAAACACGTCCTTACCCGAAATAAACTTATCCATCTTATCCTTATCAAGATTCTTGATAAGCTCGAACATCTCCTTGTTATTCTTATCAAGGGAATTTGCTCTGACAAGTACTCGGTTTACGTCGGATATCTCTATATACATTTTCTTTGAATGTGCTATTTTACTGACTGTCGAAGATAAATTCTTCGGATCGCTATACCAGGTATCACTTATCTGGTTTACAACCTCCGCCGTTTCTATCTTCTTCATATGCTCATAATAGCCGGGTAGCATGAGCACCTGGAATACGTACAGAAATCCGATAATAAGCAGAGCAAAGCTGATATACATAAGCCAGGAACGGAATCTGATACTAAAAAGTCTGTCTCTCATCCTATGCTTTACGCCTCAAATTTATATCCCATTCCACGAAGTGTAACTATAAAATTTCTGTAGGGGCCTAAATTATTACGGAGCATCTTTATATGAGTATCTATCGTTCTGTCATCACCGAAGAAATCATATCCCCATACTTCTTCAAGGAGTCTGTTTCTGGTAAGAGCAATATTCTTGTTTTTCACAAGATAGAATAAAAGATCGTATTCCTTGGGTGTAAGATTCGCCTTTACACCATCTATATATACGTCTCTGGCGGTAAAGTTTATTTCCAGTCCGTCAAATTTCACGGTATCGCCTATCTGCTCGCCGCTTGTTCCGTTTCTCTTGATAATGGCGTTGATTCTTGCCATAACCTCCTTTGGTGAAAAAGGCTTTACAACATAATCGTCAACACCCATCTCAAAGCCGAAGAGCTTGTCATATTCTTCGGTTCTTGCCGAAAGCATAAGGATAGGCGTATTCTTTATCTTTCTGATCTCCTTGCAGGCGGAAAAGCCGTCAAGACGGGGCATCATAACGTCCATTATTATGATATCAAAATCCTTTGTCTTTACCATTTCCACAGCCTGCATTCCGTCTACCGCTTCGTATACGGTGTGACCTTCAAATTCGGCGTATTCCTTTATAACCTCACGAATCTTCTGTTCGTCATCTGCAACAAGAATATTATACATTTTTACTTCCTTTCTGAAATCTTCAGTTTTATTCTAAAAAAATGTTCAGTTTAAACCTAGCTTAAACTGAACGGAAATAAGATTGCCAAAAAATCAAATAATCAATGAAATGTTGGGAGAGGAAATTATGATTATTGATTACTCAACCACCATAAAATCATCAGGTTTCCCTGATGCTTTTATTATATCCGCCGTTTATGATAGCGTTGTGAAAATAAAGTTAAAACAAAAGAAAATAACTGTAAAATTATTTTTCATTTTTATAATTAACGACTCTGTTCTTTTTATTAGTATTTCCGTCTTCAGACTGAATATTGAACAGGAACATATCCGTAAGATATCTGAATCTGCTTTTGTCGTATACAAATTCCGCCTCGGAAGAATGAAAGGCTCTGGGGATATACTGCGGAAGAGTTATAAACAACGTGTTATCCCGCTCACCAACCGAACCGCCAAGCCGTCTTATATACATTTTGGCACAGTACACAGAAAAGTCACCGCTGATCTGATCTACGTAGCTATACATTTCACGTTCAAAGGTAAAGGAAATTATAAATCTGTGTCCGTCAAAGGTAAGCTTTATATTATGTATTGTTGATTTTGAGCAGGAAAGTAAACGATTTATAAACGCCATAAGAGAAACGTGCAGGTAGAACCTGTTTCCCTTTATAAGAGCGCTATCGTGGTCTACCGTTCTGCTTGTGATACTTATATCGTAGTTCTTATTTTTCAGACGCAGATTACATTCCTCTGCAATCTCATTGAGAACATCGATGATATTAAGAGTAGTATTGTTTACCTCTCGTTTATAGATGACTGTAAACAAAGTTTCAAGACATTCCAGCTGCTTAAGTAAGTAGAAACAGGAATTATTCTGATTGATGATAGGGCTGCTGTTACGTCTTCTCGGATCTCGTGCAACCGATTCCTCATTTTCAAGAAGGATACACTCTACGTTATGCTTTGAGTCGGATATCATCCGACATACTTCATCGTAAGAATCTGTTACACCAAGCTCATTGACAATGTTGCTCATCGAAAAAGCTGTCCAGAGTATAGCGCCCTTTCCGTCACCTGAAAGCACCATACCACGCACACAACAGGGCTTGCCGTCGATTACCGCAACGGCATACTTTTCTTCCATATTGCTCATTGGCAGATTATCAGGAAAAGCTATGTGCGTATTTTCGTTTATACCCTTGCCGCCCTGCCATAGTATTTTTCCGTTTTCATCCGAAACGAACTGTATGGTCAGGGTGTTCTTATATGCTATTTTTACGGCATTTATAAGCTCTTCGATTTCCTTCATACCATTACTCCGTTTTAATCAGTTTTTTCGTCTGTCCGTTTTCATCCTTTACGTACACGTTATCAAGCTGTGCCATCAGATTCTGTCTGAAGCCTGCTCTGTATTCGTTGCGAAGCTCTGTCTGTTCTGCCTTCTCTTCGGGAGTAAGCTCTCTTACTTTAGATTCTCTTGCGAGATAGTTTATTCTGTCTATTTTTGCTTTTTCCATTTTTCTTTTCCTTTATATATTTTTTATATTCTTTATAATTTTCGTATCCTTTCTTATCAGCTGGTATATAACAAAGCCGCTGAAAAGACCTGTCAGCACGGCTGAAATAAGCAGATAAGGCAGATATGCCCACACCGTCACGCTATAAACCGTCATTGCCGCAGTAAGCTGTCCTACATTGTGAGCCGTCGCAGAAAATACTCCTGCAGGAATCACCGCCCATTTCTGCCTTACAGTCAGCTTCATAACTGACATGACTATGACGGAAAGCAGTCCGCCCAGAGCGGAAAAATAAACCGACACGAGATTTCCGCTTATAAGCGCCGATAAAACGACTCTCACAAAAAGTATAAGCACCGCATCATATATTTTCCAGTTGCCGCCCACAAACATAACCAGCATAACAGGTAAATAAGCAAGACCTATTTTAACCCCCGGTATCGGTACGATTGGCGGTATCATAGCCTCTACAAGAAAGAGCGTAAGAGATATCGCCGCAAATAACGCACTCATTACAAGCTTTCTGATATTACGTTCAGTCATTATCCTGGGTTCTCCTTGCTTCTATCTGTATTACAAGATGATTCGGGACGCAGACAACAGGCTGAAGTCCATCGGATATATAAGGAGTGTTCACACATATCTTATCGGGACAATCTGCAGATAATACACCTATTTCACCGTTTTTTACGATTATTGTATTGACCTTACCGTCTTTGTTTTTCACTTCAAAGGTATAATCATCATCGGGTGAAAGCTTTATCGTTCTTATACGCTTGCCGTCGCTGTAGATACAGGCTTCTCCTCCGAGCACCTTTTCACCTTTGACAATAAAAAGTCCGAGGATTGCCGCAAATATTATCAGTATGATGATGAGAATGCATATAGTTTTTTGTTTATCCATTTTACTCTGCTTCAAAGCTATTGACAATACTGTCGGAAACGTAGGTGTTTCCGCTTTTATCGATTAATATAAATTCCGTTATAGGATATTCTTTGTAGAATTCCTGTGCCTTTTCCTTTCCCATTACAAAGAATGCAGTAGAAAGCGCATCTGATATAAGTCCACTATCACAGATAACGGTAACGCTCTGCACGTCGCTCTCTGAAGGAAATGCTGTTTTGCCATCAATTATATGATGATACTTTACCCCATCGTATTCTATAAATCTGTTTGACGCATTGGAGGTGGAATAAAGTGCCGCAGGAAGTGTTATTTTTCCTACAATGCCATCCTTTGTGCCGTCGCTTACCGATACAGTCCAGCTTCCTTCGTTATATTTTCCGACGGTAAGGATACTGCCGCCAAAATCAACGAGTCCGGAAACAACGCCCGATTCCGCAAAAAGAGTTTTCAGCATATCAAGAGCATAACCCTTACCTACTGCACCTAAATCGATTGTAAAGCTGTCATCCTTAAAAAAGATTGTTTTGTTCTCGTCATCAAATACGATTTTTTTGTAATTCTCTTTTCCTGCAAAGGAAGATAATTTGTCGAAATCAGGCTTTTCAGGCTCATCGGAATAAAACCCCCAGAGATGAGATATCTCGCCAAGAGTTATATCAAAAGCGCCTTCTGTGAAATTGCTTATATCTACGCAGTTTTTTAAAAGCCAGTATATCTGTTCATCCGTTTTAACGGGAGCCGTTGCCGCAAGATTGTTGAGCTTCGATATCTCGCTTTCTTCCTTTTCAATGGACAACTTCCCTTCCAGATCGTTAAGCAAAGCTATAGCACTATCGCAGATAGCTTCAGGGGTATTAGTACCATCCGTTTTAAAAATGCGGAAGGTAACGTAGGTATCAAAGGCGAAGGAGGTCCTTGTGTATTCCGGGATTTGATTTTCACAGGAGCAAAGCATAGCTACTGCAACACATAAAACCATTATCAATGATAATATTCTTTTCATATTCGTAAACATCTTCTCTTTTTTTATATGTTTATTATATTATACATCAAATTAAAGTATATTTCAATAATAAAGAGAAAAATTGTAAAATTTATGCACGTAAACGTAAAACAGATAAATTCGCAATCAAACACTTGACATAAACGAAGTCAGGTGGTATAATATATTGGTAATAAATCGTCGGGGTGTGGCGCAGTTGGTAGCGCGCGACATTTGGGAGCGTACCCAGCGGTTATCATCGAAAAAATGAGAAAGTCCCGAAAAGCCTTTAACGGTACGGACTTTCGGGGTTTTAGGATA
>JAFQUH010000019.1 GCA_017408635.1 Ruminiclostridium sp.
ATTACCACACAGCGGCATTTTTGTCAAGAGTTTCTGCCTTAAAAAATATTTTGCATATTTGTTAAGAAAATGCAGTAAAGGTGTTGAAAAAATGAACGCTGTGTGATATAATTACAATAATTATTTTAAAATTCGATATTATGTATTTTTAAGATATTTATTGCGTTTTTATGGGTGATAAGAGACCTTTCGGAATCGGTCAGATCAAGGGAGTTTATGATGCTTACAAACTTTTTCTGATCCGCCCAGGGACAGTCTGTGGCAAAGAGAATTTTATCTGCTCCGTGCTTACGGATAAGCTTTAGGATCTTTTCCTCGGGAATACGGTCAAGCATCACCGCGGTATCAAGATAAAGATTTTTACCCGCTATCATTTCAATTACCTTGTCCGTTTCGTCGAGGCTGCCGAGATGAGCAAGAATGATGCGCGGTTCATCCGGCTCCTTTCCGTCGTAAACCCTATCAAGCATTTTCAAAGCTCTTTCAGGTGTGCAGCGGATGATATCGGGGTATGCCGGGTCAAAGCCCGCGTGAGTGGTTACGTACAGTCCTATGCTGACAGCATAGCGTATGATGCGTATATATCTTTCATCATCAATATATACCCCCTGATAGTCGGGATGGAACTTTATTCCGGGTAAGCCCAGCTCCTTTATTAAATCGAGCTTGCTTTCGACATCGTCGTTGTCGGGATGTATCCCGCCAAAGGAAATGATGCCGTCTTTACCGTTGGTTTCAGCGGCATAACGGTTTACAGTGTCAAACTGCTTTGGTGCGGTTATAACAGGCAGGACTACCGAATAGTCTATACCCGCCTTTTTCATTGAACGCTTAAGACCGTCGAGAGTTCCGTCGGTGGAAGCCTTTGTGCCTCCTGATGCTTCTAACTTTGCAATAACAGATGATGCTATCTTATCAGGAAAGTTGTGTGTGTGAAAATCAATAATCATTTTAAATCATCCTTTCGGATATATTTTATACGTGTCCGGAGAATTAATCAATAATATTTTGTTAAACATTTGGAGGATTACATATATGTTGGTCAAATTATTATTCTTAGTTGTGTTTTTTGCTATAACGGTCGGTGTCGGTATATATTGCCGTAAAAACGCCACCGATGTCAACGGCTTCGTGCTTGGAGGCAGAAGTGTAGGACCCTGGCTTACCGCCTTTGCTTTCGGTACATCTTATTTTTCGGCAGTTATCTTTGTAGGCTATGCAGGTCAGTTCGGTTGGAAGTTCGGTATGGCGTCTACCTGGATAGGTCTCGGCAATGCTTTTATAGGTTCACTGCTTGCCTGGAGTATTCTCGGAAGACGTACCCGTATTTTGACACAGGCTCTCGATTCCAAGACAATGCCCGACTTTTTCGGTCTGCGTTTTAAATCTAACGCACTTAAAACCGTAGCATCCGTTATCGTATTTATTTTTCTTATTCCTTATACAGCTTCGCTCTTTAACGGTCTTTCAAGGCTTTTTACTGCTGCATTTCCCGGAGTTGACTATGCCTGGTGTGTAGTTATTATGGCTGTACTTACCGCTGTATATGTAATAGTAGGCGGTTATATGGCAACTGCTATCAATGATTTTATTCAGGGAATCATCATGCTTGGCGGTATTGCGGCAGTTATTCTGCTCGTTCTCAATCAGAACGGCGGTCTGCAGGGAAGTGTTGAAGCACTCTCACAGGTTACGACCGATGCTACCGCCGATCAGGCAGGAGCATTTACCTCCTTCTTCGGTCCCGAGCCCCTGTCACTTCTCTTTGTAGTTATTCTTACCTCACTCGGTACCTGGGGACTTCCTCAAATGGTAGGTAAGTTCTACTCCATCAAGAGTGAGTCTGACATCAATAAGGGTACTATCATTTCAACTATATTTGCAATTGTAGTAGCAGGAGGCTGTTACTTCCTCGGAGGCTTCGGCAGACTCTTTGGTACACCCGCTAACGCAGCGGCTCCCGAAGGCGGCTTTGACAGTATAATCCCTGCAATGGTACAGGCACTTAACAGCGACGTAATGTTTGGTATTGTGCTTATTCTTGTACTTTCCGCTTCTATGTCAACTCTTTCAAGCCTTGTGCTTACATCTTCTTCAACTATTACCCTTGATCTTATTGTTCCTACGGTCAAGAAGGGTGTATCCGAAAAGAAGAAGCTCTTTATAATGAGAATTTTCGTAGCCTTCTTTATTATAGTTTCCGCAACCATTGCTATCATACAGGCTAACCCCGAGCTTAATATAGGCTTTATCGCACAGCTTATGGGTGTATCCTGGGGTGCTCTTGCCGGTGCATTCCTTGCTCCGTTCCTCTACGGTCTTTACTGGAAAAAGACTACAAGAGCTTCCGTTCTTGCTTCCTTTATATTCGGTGCAGGCTTTATGACCGCAAACTTCATCTGTCAGCTTGCCGGAATTACATTTATCTCTCCCTTTATGGCTTCTCCCATAAATTCAGGCGTTGTTGCAATGCTTGCAGGTCTTGTTATCGTACCTGTAGTAAGTCTCATTACACCTAAGATGAATAAAGCTGACGTTGACAAAATGTTCAGCTGCTACGACGAAAAGATAACCGTCAGCGTTAAAAAATCACTTCAATATAAATAACGGAAAGGATATATCATGTTTTTTCAAAAAGATATAGAAACATTACCCCGTAAAAAAATCGAAGAAATACAGCTTGAAAGATTGAAGTACATC
>JAFQUH010000020.1 GCA_017408635.1 Ruminiclostridium sp.
TCAAAGGAAGAAAGCAAGCCCGAGGAAACTACCACATCAAAGGAAGAAAGCAAGCCCGAAGAAACCACTACTTCAAAGGAAGAAGAGAGCAAGCCTGTTGAAAAGCCTTCTACAGAGGATGACGCTCTTAAGGAGCTTACCGCTCTTGAATTCACAAAGCTGATGGGTAACGGCATAAACCTCGGTAATACTATGGAGGCTTATAACCACAACAGCTACGTAAACGGCGGAGATCCCTCCACCTTTGAAACAGTATGGGGACAGCCTGTAACCACACAGAAGATGATAGATGATATGAAGGCGCTTGGCTTTGATACTCTCCGTGTTCCTGTGGCATGGACAAACGGTATGAACTTCGAGTCAGGTGACTACACCATAGACGAACGCCTTATGAAGAGAGTAGAGGAGATAGTAAACTACGCTCTTAACGCCGATATGTACGTTATCGTCAACGACCATTGGGACGGCGGCTGGTGGGGTATGTTCGGCAATGCCGATATGGCAATGCGTGAAAAGGCTATGGAAATGTACAAGTCTATGTGGACACAGATAGGCGAGCATTTCAAGGACTACTCCTATAAGCTGATATTTGAATCTGCAAACGAAGAGCTTGGCGACAGACTCAACGATAGCGATATCGCAGGCTCAAAGGGTACACTCAACGCTACTCAGTGCTATGAAAAGGCGAACGAGATAAACAGCGAATTCGTAAAGCTCATCCGTGGTCTTGGCGGAAAGAACGCAGACCGTTTCTTACTTATTGCAGGCTACAACACAGATATCCAGAAGACCTGCGACAAGAGATTCAAGATGCCCGAGGATACTGCAAAGGATAAGCTCATTCTTTCAGTTCACTACTACACTCCCTGGGATTACTGCGGTACAGATGCAATCGAGCAGTGGGGCTCAATGGGTGACCTTGACGAAATGAACGGTCTTTTAAAATCTCTCACAAAGTTTACAGATGAAGGCTACGGCGTTATCATCGGTGAATATGCGGTAATGAAGTCAAACGGCGGTATAAAGCCTGATACAGATAAATTCTATACAAATTTCCTTGATAACTGCGACTTATATAACTACGTTCCTGTATTATGGGATTGCAGTAATCTCTACAAGCGCCATCTTGAAAAGGTATCTGACGAAAAGATTGCCGATATCTTCAGAAACAGAAGTGCCGCAAAGGAAGTCGGCGTTGACTACGAAACAATAAAGGCTAACGCACAGAAGGCTATCGACGCACTTTATCAGAAGGCAAAGGAAGAACTGATGGACGAAGACTTCATCGAGCCCGCTGATGATAAGGCAGTAGCATGGATCATGTATCAGAGCAGTGACTGGAATATTGCATACAGCGTAGGCGATACCTACGATCCTACCAATATGTCAACAGGCATAAAGGCTAAAAATGCAGTTATAACGGGCGAAGGTACATATACCATCTCTCTTGATTTATCAGGTGCAGGTAAGGCAAAGGGCTTTGCCTTCTCCGCTATCGGTATTTCCAACGGCGAGCAGTTATTCCCCGGCTATATCATCACAATTGACAAGGTGCTGATAAATGGCGAGGAATACACACTTGCAACCAAGAACTACACAAGCTCCGACAACGGCAAGTGCACAAGAACTAACCTTTACAATCAGTGGGTATCCAGTGTACCCGATGGTGCGAGAATTTTAGGCGGCGACTTATCCGAGGCTTCTGCTTCTCCTATCCAGATAGGCAAGGATGAAATAAAGACTCTTGAAATCACCTTTACATATTCTGCTCCGTAACATATAAATCAGTAATATAAAGGAATCTCCCGACCTTTCGGTCGGGAGATTTTTTACCAGTATATTGCCTCTATCCAGAATTTAAATTCTGCTTTTCCGTTTTCATCAATGTAATATACGGGATGCTTTTTGAGTGGTTGTACATTTTCATCATCGAAACGGACAACTATTGCATTGTATCCTGTTCGGATAGTGTTGTTTCTGTCATCCTCGGGAATTATGATTTCTCCCGTTTTGCTGACGGTCCAGCCGTAATATTCAAATCTACCCTGTAAGGTATCTGTATAGCCTTCCACATTAAGCCCGTTCTGATACATATATACCTGAATTTCATTCAAGACGATATTACCAGATACGCCTGATTTATAGTTGCTTTCGTTGATGCCTTCTGTTTTCAGGTCTATCTCCTTTAAAGGTACGTCACGATAAAGAGAAAATCCACTTCCTGAATATACTTTGTCACCCTTGGTTTTCAGCTCTTTTTTGATATACAGTATAACCTTGTTTTTATAACGCTCGTATTCGCCTTTGGGACTTACCTCTCTTACGATAAAATTATTATAAACATCAAGTCCGCTGTATATTATTCCGTTGTAGTAGATTTCACATTTCTCGTCATATTTTTTCTGTCTTGCCCTGTGAATTTCTTCTTCGTAAATATCTCCGTTTTTTTTCAAAGGGTATGCTCCGTCGGCATTTTCAAGCTGCTCCCATTTTTCATCAATGGATATAGCGCAGTATTCCTCATTCCTGAAGGTAATATCCTGCATACAGAATTCGTACATTCCATCAGGCCAATAATCATCAGGATTAACCTGTTCAGGCTCTTTCATACCAACTCTGTCCGAGTTGATATCTGCTTTATTCAGATCGATATTTATTGTGTGGTTGTCATCCTTTGAGGTTATCTCAAATACCGTAAAGCCATCATTGTTTGTCGGCAGGAACATCGGCCCTGTGACTATGTAATATCCCACGTCAGCAGAATATAGAATAATTTTTCCGTCAGCCGATACCGAGTAGCTGGGTACAATGCTTAAATCCTTGTCGGTATAGGTAAGCTTTTCGGAGCTTTCAAGAAATGCCTTGTCGGTTTTTATAAGGTAGAGCAGACCTCTGTTTGTATAGGAGCTGTCGCCACTGAACTGAAGAGTTATATTTTCGGCTGTGGTATCAAAAGTTTCGGGAGGTTTACCCTTTACAGTTGTTTCAGTATTGCCGTTATCAAAGGTAATGGTTATACTTTCCGATTTATCATCAATTATATTATTGCCCTCTTCGTCCGTAATTATATAAGTACCGCATAAAAGGGAGTCAAAATGAGCCTTGCCGTTACTGTCGGTAGTAAAGAGTATATCTTCATTTTCAATAAGAGGATATTTTCTCATCACAAGATTTTTATTAGCGTAATTTTCGCCCTTTATACCAATGCTTAGGTTATACGCCTTATCTGCGGTGATATGAGCAGTCAGAGTTTCGGGATTGAAGAATACCTCCCAGCCCTTTTCATCCACCATGACAGTCATTCCGGAGTCGTGTTCAGATACACGGAAGGTTACGTTCTTTGTATAATCGGGATAGAACGTTCCACCATTGTGGAACAAAGCAAGCTCTGTACCAACAATCGAAATATTGGTAGCTCTTATCGTAAAGAAATTTGATACAGTGGTAAAACCAGCGGATGGGAACTTATCCTCTAAAATACTACTGTGCGGTTTTGCGGTGACTACAGCTAAAGGATAGGTTTGTGAGAAATATTTAAACTCTTTAAGATCAAGCACAGTATCGCCAAAGCCTTCAATATCATCACCGCTTACGGTAAAGTCAAAGCCGCTGTCGAATAAAGCGTTCTGTACGTCTACTAAATTATCATTTCTGTAAAGATACATATTAAGCGATACGTTAAAAGCACCGTTTTCTGCCTTTTCCATTTTACCGCCGACGATAAATTTATAGTTACCCTCGTGCTTCCCCTCTGCTACGTATTCCTTTTCGGCAAAGCGGACAAACTCACCTTCTCCGACTGCCGAACCGCCGTCCTTATAGATAGCAGAATCCTTGTAATAAGGGCATTGTCTGATGTCAATATCCTCTGCGTCATTAAGCTCTGTTATAGTAGCCTTTCTGTTTTCAAAGTCAAAGGTTATTCGTTTAAGGTTTGCACTATCCTTTAAGGATAAGCCTGCCTGCATAACGTCTGAAGGGAGGTTTTTGTAATTTATTACATCGTAAATCGATTCACCTATACCATATCTTACTGTGTAGAAGGAGGTGATTGAATCAGCGTCAAGGCTTTCCTTCGTCTTTTCATCCGGAATATTATAGGTTACAGACGCCAAGGGATAATCTATGCCGTTTTGCTTCATTGTATAGCATTTCAGCATATTCTCATAATTATAATCCTTGGGTACCGATATTCCGTATTGCTGACCGAAGTTGACGGGAGCAATAAAAGAGCTTTTTACGGCTTTTCCGTTTTTGCTTACAATAATGCCAAAGCCACCGAAATAATTATCAACGTCATCGGAACGCTTTATAAAATTCCCTATCAGAGTAAAGGTATAGTCCCCGATGGCCTTTTCATCAACAACGACCTTCGCATACGGTACCTTTGAAATATCACCGAGAAAGCCGTCATAAACGGGGATATTACTGTCCTCAAAGGGTAACAGACTGTCTAAAAGCTCCTGATTTTCATCGTCGTAGAATACCGCATCTACGTAGGCAGTCTTATTTTCAAAGTCAAACTGAGTTACCCAGCCGTTTTTATCAGTATAAACATTCTTGCTGAAGCTGTCCATTTCAAAGTCGGGATAGCAGATATTAAAGCCACCGTTCAAGGTAAATCTGAATGCCTGATCATCCTTTACAGAGAAGAATATTGTGCCGTATTCATAATCTTCGCTATTAAACAGGTCTGCCAGCACCCATTTATTCACCTTGTGCGTAAGCATAATAAGCGGGTAGGTTTTATCGTCCTGCCATACACTATAGACTTTAATCAGTTTGTTCTGGAACTGTTCCATATCTGCTTTTGTTACGTCGACGTACATGGTTCCTGCACCTACGTCGAAGCTGCCGGGGGTACCTATAAGTTCTTTCCCCTTGTAAATATATAAATTGAATATTGCTTCATATCTATCCTCTTCACGACGGATAAAATTGCCTGCTACTACGTAACGATAGTCGTTGACATTAGATACGACCTCCGCAAAACGCACCTGCTCCATTCCCTCATAGCCATACTTCTTCGGCTCCATATCCATAACGGAGCTGTCTTTATAAAGGGGCAGGGTATCGGGGTTAATAAATTCAGGCTTATTGTCAGAGCTTTCGTCGGTATCTGATTCTATGTTGCTTCCTGTACTACTGTCAGGCGGATAAAGAACGTCTATCTGTTGTCCCGGTGTTACAAGGTGGATAATAAGAATAGTTATACCTGTAAGAAGCACAACCGCCGCCGCTATCGAGGCGTATTTCAAAAAGCCGTTTCTTTTATTTTCGTTCTCCGCCTTTTCGACTGCGGCGCTTTCTAGTGAATTTTCGATTCGTTTAAAAAGATCATCCTTCTGCTTATCAGAGAGCGAATGATTTTCGAATGCTTTTTTAATCATTACCGTTACCTCCTTCCCCTTCTTCAAGAACGTCACGAAGTAGCTTTCTTGCCTTCTGCAGACGATTCCTTACAGTAGAATCCTTCTCACCTGTGATATCGCCTATTTCCTTACTGCTATAGCCGTGATAGTAAAACAGATATACAGGCACCTTAAGATTATCGGGAAGCCTTGAAACTGCGTCAAGCACCTCGCTGTACTCATCCGTAACGCCCTCGCCCGTAACCTCCTCTAAATCTGCATTATATCTGCTCCAATGCCGTAGCATATTTTTTGATATGTTGGAGGCAACCTTTATAAGCCAGTTCTTTTCGTGCAGCTCGTTTTCAAAAACCTGTTGTTTTTCTATCAGCTTCACAAAGGTATTATGTACTGCGTCCTCCGCATCTGCAGGATTTTTCAGATACATAAGGCAGATATGGTATAGCATATCTACGTTGCGGTCGTATATCTCTCTTAAATTATCGGTGTGATTTTTTGGTACCATTTAAAATCCCTCCCGTTTTATCTTTCTATATATATTACAATTAAGAAAGGTCATCTGTCCTGATTATATCATCTTAATTTATAATTTGCAATAAAAAAATAAATCCCCCGAATAAAAGGCGATAGCCATAAAGATAACTCCAGAGAAGAAAACGTCTTCTCTGGAGTTTATTTTATATTCAGTTTGACAAATTGGGATTTGCCGTTACGAATTATACAGAAGTTCGGTCGGCAAGTCATTCCAAAGTTCTGTTCTTGTCTTGTGTTCTCTTAATTTTTCTAATATTTTCATATCAGGGTTAGGATAGACCGTAAAACCATCTTCTTCACCCTTTTCA
>JAFQUH010000021.1 GCA_017408635.1 Ruminiclostridium sp.
CCCGTAACCCTTAATTTCGGCAGACCTCCCTTTAATACGGCTAATTCCGTACTGAAAAAGGAATTTTTCAAAAGTTAATTATAAACTATCAGAAAGGCGGTGATGATTTGGCTTCGGGGAATATGAAGGACATCAAGCGCAGAGTAAAGAGCGTTGAGTCCACCATGCAGATAACAAAGGCAATGGAGCTTGTAGCCTCTTCAAAGCTACGCAAGGCGAAGAAGAGAGCCGAGGAGGCACGTCCCTTCTTTGAGGCACAGTATGAGCTTATGTGCAGGATAGCAGGAGAAACCGAAGGCTTCAGCACTGTTTTTACCCGCAGAAGAGAAGTTAAAAACAGACTTTTCATCGTCATTGCAGGCGACAGAGGAATGGCGGGCGGCTACAATACCAATATTATAAAGCTGGTAGCGGCTGCTCACGAAAAGGATAAGGTAAAGCCTAAAATAATCGCCATAGGAAAGAAAGCGGTGGATTATTATAACAAGCACGGCTATGAGGTAGTGGCAGAATATCCCGGTCTTGCAGAAACCATAAAGACGGCGGATGCGGCTGATATCTCAATGATGGCTCTTGATATGTTTACCGAGGGCGTAGTTGACGAGATTCAGATATTCTTCACACAGTTCACATCGGCGCTGGTGCAGACGGCAACCCAGATGGGTATAATTCCCGTAAATCCTCCCGTTGGTACAGCAGTACCCGTAAACAAGGCAGGCACAACCTACGATCCCAGTCCCGAGGCGGTATTCAACCGTGTAATACCCAGACTCGTGGCAAGTATCATCCTCTGTGCAGTCAACGAATCCTATGCCTCCGAGCAGGGAGCAAGAAGAACTGCAATGGAAAATGCTACGGATAACGCAGAAGAGATGATAGGAACGCTATCTCTCCTCTATAACCGTGCAAGACAGGAAAAGATCACTAACGAGCTTAACGAAATCGTATCAGGTGCAAACGCCCTGTAATACGGCACGTATGCTTTTAAACTTAATGAAAGGACAGGTTCAGTCTTATGCAGAATATAGGCACAGTAGTGCAGATAATCGGTGCGGTGCTTGATATCAAGTTCTCACCTGAAAATCTGCCTGATCTGCTTAACGCAATAGAAATTGAACACGACGGCAAAAAGCTGACCGTAGAGGTAGCACAGCATATCGGTGACGATACTGTTCGTTGCATTGCTATGGGTAGCACAGACGGTCTTGTAAGAGGTCTGCCTGCAGTTGATACAGGCGCCGCTATCCGTGTACCCGTCGGAAGAGAAACCCTCGGCAGAATATTCAACATTTTAGGCGAAGCGGTTGATAACAAGCCCCAGCCCGAAACAGAAGAAAAGTGGGAGATCCATCGTCCCGCACCTACCTTTGAGGAGCAGGAAGGCTCTACACAGGTACTTGAAACAGGTATCAAGGTAGTTGACCTTATCGCACCCTACTTAAAGGGCGGTAAGATCGGTCTTTTCGGTGGTGCAGGCGTTGGTAAGACAGTTCTTATCATGGAGCTTATCAACAACATCGCAAAGCAGCACGGCGGTCTGTCGGTATTCTCCGGCGTCGGCGAGCGTACAAGAGAAGGTAACGACCTTTACGAAGAAATGAAGGAATCAGGAGTTATCGAAAAGACGACTCTTGTATACGGACAGATGAACGAGCCTCCGGGAGCAAGAATGAGAGTTGCTCTTTCAGGTCTTACTATGGCGGAATATTTCCGTGATAAAGAAGGTCAGGACGTTCTTCTCTTCATCGATAACATATTCAGATTTACCCAGGCAGGCTCCGAGGTTTCCGCACTTCTCGGCCGTATGCCTTCAGCGGTAGGTTATCAGCCTACACTGGCTACAGAAATGGGCGCACTTCAGGAAAGAATCACATCCACAAAGAAAGGCTCTATCACCTCCGTTCAGGCGGTATACGTGCCTGCGGATGACCTTACAGACCCTGCACCTGCGACCACCTTCGCACACCTTGACGCTACTACGGTATTATCAAGAGCTATTTCTTCAATGGGTATCTTCCCTGCGGTTGATCCCCTTGATTCCACATCCCGTATCCTGACTCCCGAAATCGTAGGTCAGGAGCATTACGAGGTAGCAAGAGCGGTACAGTCCATTCTTCAGCGTTATAACGAGCTGCAGGATATCATTGCAATTCTCGGTATGGATGAGCTTGACGAAGAGGACAAGCTGACTGTTGCCCGTGCAAGAAAGATTCAGCGTTTCTTATCCCAGCCCTTCTCTGTTGCAGAACAGTTTACAGGTATGGAAGGTAAGTACGTTCCCCTTAAGGAAACCATCCGTGGCTTTAAGGAAATCATCGAGGGCAAGCACGACGATCTGCCTGAATCTGCATTCTTATTTGTCGGCACTATCGAAGAAGCGGTAGAAAAGGCGAAAAAGGAAGCAAAGTAAATACTGCGAGAAAGGAAGCATAGTATATGACACCATTCAGACTCAGAATCCTGACTCCCGAGGGTGTTGCCTTTGACGGAGAGGCGGAGATGATAACAGTCCGTACTACCGTTGGTGACAAGGGTATACTGGCACGTCACGAGCCTTACGTGGCGGCGCTGGGCATCGGTCAGGCAAAGGTGCGTATAGACGGCGAAACAAGAATAGCCGCTGTTTCATCGGGCAGTATCGAGGTATCAAAGGACGTGACCACCTTACTTGCACAGTCCTTTGAATGGGCGGACGAAATCGACCTTCAGCGTGCCGAAAAGGCTCAACAGATGGCAGAGGAAAATATCGAGCGCTATAAAAACGATAAGCGCAGACTTGACATTGCCGAATACAAGCTGAAAAGAGCTATCAACAGAATCAACGTTGCATCATTAAAAAAGTAAACGGATAATTAAAAGCGTTCAGATTTTTCTGAACGCTTTTTCGCCGCCAAATTTCAAACAATTGACATTCATTCCTAAATGTGATATACTATAATAGATTATATAGTAATTATAATAGGAGGAGTGTGCAATGAAAAAGAAAAGCCTGTCACAGCTTATTGTCGGATGGCTTTCTTCTGCCGGCATATTCCTTGGCATATTTTTGCTTCTGACGATATCTCTGGGGCTTATTTCAGGCGGGATGATAACCGCTCCTGCGGCGCTTGCCAGGATAATCGGAGCAGACAGATTCTTCGTATCCGACCTGCCGCCGATGGCGATGCTTTTCTGCGGTGGCTTTATGCTGCTTTCGGGTGCGGCGCTGATACTTTTCACTGCAGGCAGGCTCTGTCCCGTTGCCGCCGCCTACGTTCTTCGCACGTTCGGGGATGGTAACAGAAAATGAAGCTGATAAAGAAATTAAGATTCCGCCATATGCGAGTGGAAAAGCTGACGGGACTGCAGATAATATCAAGAATATGCGCTATCGGTGCGGTGATTTGTCTTATAATGACGGCTCTGTGCCTGAGCATTTTTGAAAAGGACTATGAAAGCAACGTAAAAGCGGAGGAGCTTTCCTTCCCCTATTACAGACATATATCGGTAATAACCGAGAATATCCCCGTCTACGTAAAAAAATCAACGGATGAAAACATAAAGGTCAGATACCTATCCGACAGCGAGATAACCGTAAAGGAAGAAAAGGGCAGACTTGTGATAAGACAGGAGGGAGATTTCATCTTCTCCATACTATCCTTTTCCCAGTCGGATTATAAAATAGAGGTATTTCTGCCGGATGCGGTCTATGACAGTATAGTGCTTGCCACCTCCGACGCCTCCCTTTATTCCTGCCCCATCAGCAGCAATGCGGTAAATATTACCGCCAAAAGCGGATACGTCAATATAGAGGATATAAAATGCGGCGGCAGACTTACGATAGATACCGACAACGCCACGGCGGATATAAACGTATCGGAATTTTCAGGCGGCGAGCTTAAAAACCGCACGGGAAATATAAATATCAACTTTGCCGAAGATATCGGAACCTGCGTGCTTACCGGCAGTCGTTGTTATATAAACGGACTAGCCGTGCAGGGCGGCGAGGACGAGCCCTCTGCAGACAAGCTGAAGATATCGACGGAAAGCGGCAGAGTAAGAATTTTTACAGGTAAATAATTCACGGCGAATTTAATAAAACACTTTCAGAAAGGAAAAACCACTATGAAAATTTCAAAGCAGACCTTCACCATCAACATGACCGAAAAGCAGGGCTATATGGACCTTACCGACGACGTTCAGTCCTGTGTAAGAAACTCCAACATCAGAACAGGCTTCTGCACCATCAACACAATGCACACTACCGCTTCTGTATTCACAGCTACCAACGAGCCTGAAAAGCTGGATAGCTATTTAAAGTTCTATGACAAGCTGACAACTCTTGCAGAAGAATCCCTCCGCCCTGCTATCAAGCATCAGCTGGCAGGCAATGGCGTAGTTATGGCGGTTGAAGGCGGCGAGCTTGCTCTCGGTCTTTCCCAGTTCATTATCTATATGGACTTTGACGGTGGCAGAGAAAAGCTCATTGAAGTAACAATAATCGGAGAATAATTATGCTTTCAGTAGTAATCCCTGCCTTTAATGAGCAGGAAAATATACCCGTCACCACAGAAAGAATGAGAGAGATACTCTCCCCCATAACCGAGTACGAGCTTATTTTCGTGGATGACGGCTCAAGAGATAACACCTGGAAAATAATAAAGGAGCTTTCTGAAAAGGATTCATCCGTAAAGGGACTGCATTTTTCCAGAAATTTCGGAAAAGAGGGTGCAATCTTTGCAGGACTGAAGGCCGCATCAGGCGATTGTGTGGCGGTCATCGACTGTGATTTACAGCATCCCCCGGAGCTGCTCCCGAAAATGCTCGACGCCTGGAAAAACGGCGCAGAGGTAGTGGAGGCGGTAAAGGCTTCCCGTGGTAAAGAGGGTATTATCTATAAGCTCTTCGCAAAGACCTTCTACCGTATGATGAAGAACAGCGCAAACGTAGATTTAGACGGTGCCAGCGACTATAAGCTGATGGACAGAAAGGTCGTTGACGCCCTTAACGAAATGCCTGAAAGACTCACCTTTTTCAGAGCGCTTTCCTGCTGGGTAGGTTTTAAGACCGAAAAGATAGAGTTTGACGTAGCACCGAGAAATGCGGGTAAGACGAAATGGTCCTTCCGCAAGCTGTTCAAGTATGCCTTAAGCTCGATCACCAGCTTTACAAACGTACCTATGCAGATAATAACGGTATCGGGTATACTGTTCTTTATCTTTGCTCTGATACTCGGTGTACAGACTATCGTCAACTTCTGTACCGGAAATGCCGCCGACGGCTTTTCCACAGTAATACTGCTGATACTTATAACAGGCAGTATATTAATGCTCGGTATCGGTATTATCGGATACTATTTAAGTAAGATATACGAAGAAATAAAATGTCGTCCCCGCTACATAGTTTCCGAAGAAGCGGGAGAGCTCGGACAGAAAAAATAAGAGATAATAAAAAGAGGAATCCCAATGCAGACAGTAAAGGAAAAACTGATAAAATTCAGGCATCTGTGCTACAAAAACGGTTATCTTTTTGCGGCATTCTTTATACCGGTTGCCGTTATGATGATCGGATATATAACGTTCAGCGTGTGGCCCTTCGGTGACAAGTCGGTATTATGCCTTGACCTTAACGCCCAGTACGTATTCTATTTTGATTATATGCACGACGTATTTGCAGGTAAGGAAAGCCTGCTGTATAGCTGGAGCAGAAATCTTTCGGGCGAATTTATCGGTATAATCGGTTATTACCTTGCCAGCCCCTTCAATTTTCTGGTATGGCTTTTCCCGAGAGAAATGATAACCGAGGGACTTATGACAATGATGCTGGCAAAGTTCGGCGCCTGCGGTGTAACCTTTGCAGTCTATGCTCATAAGTCGATGGGACTTTCCAAAAATACCGCAGCCATTTTCTCCGCTATGTATTCCTTATGTGCGTATATGGTGGTAGAAACCATGAATCCTATGTGGCTTGACGGTGTGCTTATCCTTCCTGTAGTCTGCTTCGGTATTGAATCGGTGGTAAAGAAAAGCCGTTTCAAGCTGCTTATAATCTCTCTTGTCTATGCGTTTGTAACGAACTTCTATATAGGCTTTATGATAGCCATTTTCACGGTTATCTATTTCCTGTATTACTTCTTCTCAAACGTGGATTTTAAAGAGAAGAACTCGAACAAGGGCATTATAGACCTTTTCAAAAAGGGCGGACTTACCGCAATTTCGGGAATTACGGCGGCGCTTATCAGCGCAGTTATGATACTCCCCGTTTACAGCGCACTCCAGAATGGTAAATTTGCCTTTACAGAGCCTGATTATACGATAAAGCCCAATTTTGAGCTTATCGATATTGCAACAAAGCTATTCCCCAACACCTACGACACG
Organism: Ruminiclostridium sp.; assembly: GCA_017408635.1. Taxonomy (GTDB): domain Bacteria; phylum Bacillota; class Clostridia; order Oscillospirales; family Ruminococcaceae; genus Ruminiclostridium_E. Next base: position 6,357 of record JAFQUH010000021.1, read on the forward strand.
GTAAGAATGGACGGACTGCCCTTCATCTTCTGCGGAAGTGCGGCGCTTATTCTGGTGGTATGCTACTTTATAAGCGGCAAATTCCGTTTCAATCAGAAGATATCTGCGGCAATTCTTCTCGGTGTGATGGTGCTTTCAATGTATATCCGCCCCGTAGATATGCTATGGCACGGCGGACAGATGCCCAACTGGTTACCCTACCGCTACTCCTTTATGATATCCTTTATAATGGTAATGCTGTCGGCAAGGGCATTTGAAGAATTAAAGAGTATAAAAAAATCCACAATAGGACTTATAACAGTCCTTTATATTGCACTTATTATTTATATAGAATCTACCGACACCTTCAACGAGGGACTCGGTAACGAAGGCAGAGAGCTTTTTGACGGCATCGAGGTGGCGCTTCCTGCCATCGGCTTTATAGCCGTTGCAGGAATTGCTTTGTATCTCGTATCAAAATCCTGCGATACAAAGAAGCTCACCAAGGCGGCGTCTGTCGGTCTTGCGGTAATAGTTGTCACAGAGCTTTGCTTCAACACCGCAAACTCTCTCCAAAAGATGCACCATGATATAGTATTCTCTACAAGGGCAAGCTATCTTGACGTGATACTTCCCCTTCGTGATAAGGTGGAAGAGATAAAGGAAAAGGACGAGGGCTTCTATCGTATAGAAAAGAACTTCTTCCGCTCGGTAAACGATCCTTTAGCCGCTAATATGTACGGACTTTCCCATTCAAGCTCTACCCTTAATGCAAGGGCTATCGATATGCTTGGATATTTCGGCTTTACTTCAAACGGACATTATTCCAGATTCTCGGGAAATACCCCCATAACCTGCGATATCTTCGGCGTAAAGTATATCCTTGACAATCATACGATAAGAGTGGAAACCGTTGACGATATCACGGTAACGGAAAACCTTGACGCCCTGCCCATAACCTTCTTATCTGAAACGGGTATACAGGATATGATACTTGACGAGGATATGGTATTTGAAAATCAGAATATGCTGGTATCCTATCTGACGGGAATGCACAAGGAATATTTTATGACCTTTGATGCTGACGGCGCACCTATTGCAAAGAACTGCACCAAGGGTAACTTTGCAGGCGGTCACGTAGGCTTTACAAACGTAAGCGGCGAGGCTACGGTAACCTACAGAGCCACTGCTATTGCCGACGGCGACGTGTATATGTTCGTGCCTACCGATTATCAGCGCCAGGTGTCTGTCTACGTAAACGACTCCTATATAGGCGCAATGTTTGAAAGTGATAATCATAATATAAAGAAGCTCGGCACCTTCAAGAAGGACGAGCAGATAGAAATCCGCTTAAAGCTCGATAAAAGCGACCTTTATATGAAAACTCCCCAGTTTGCTATGCTGGATACTGAAGCCTATGCTGAAGCTATAGCAAAGCTGAATGATATGAACAAAGCCACAACGGTAGAAAGAATTTCAGGTACCGAAGTCGTAACAAATATTACAGCGGACAAGGATCAGATGCTTTTCACTACTATTCCCTACGAAGAGGGCTGGACTATCTACGTTGACGGCAAGGAAACAAAGCCTGTACAGCTCGTTCAGGATGCGCTGATGGGTATACCGGTATCGGCAGGCAGTCATAAGGTAGAATTTAAATTCTTCCCTGCAAGAATGGATATAGGTATTATTGCCAGCATCTGTGGTATACTGATATTTACTCTGCTTATTTTAACGGAAATGAAATTCAGAAAACCCGTAAAGCTGAAGGTAGCAAAGGCAAAGGAGCTTTTAGAAAGCAACGAAGCGGCAGAGGATTATATATCCGAAGCTGAAGGGGAGATATCCTCTGACGGCGATATAACAGAAGAAACAGAAGAATAGTACCCTTTAAGGAAAGGAACAATAAACAATGATTTTAGCAGTAGACGTAGGAAATACCAATATAGTTTTCGGCGGATATGAAGGCGAGGAGCTGAAATTTATTTCAAGACTCAACACCCAGGTGTCAAGGATGGAGGATCAGTACGCTATAAAGCTCCGTGATATCTTAAGCCTTTACGGACATAGCGAAAAGGAGATAACCGGATGTATCATATCCTCGGTAGTACCTCCCATCACCACCCATTTAAGCCGTGGTATTGAAAAGCTCTGCAAGGTAAAGCCCTTGGTCGTATCTCCCGGAATAAAGACGGGACTTAATATAAAGATAGACGATCCGTCGATTTTAGGTAGTGATCTTGCCTGTGCGGCGGTAGCGGCAAAGAGCAAGTATAAAATGCCCTGCATCTTTATAGATATAGGCACTTGCTTAAAGATATTTGCTCTTGATAAGGACGGAGCATTACTGGGCGGTGCTATAGGTCCCGGTGTAAAGCTCTCCTTTGAGGCTCTGTCCTCAAAGACTGCTTCCCTCCCTCTTATCGGCGCACAGCCTGTAGAAAAGGTAATAGGCACAAACAGTCCCGACAGTATGAGAGCGGGCGTTATCACAGGTACAGCCTGCATGATAGACGGAATGATAGAACGCTATGAGGAAGTCCTCGGCGAAAAGGCAAGCGTAGTTGCTACCGGCGGCTATGCGTCACTGGTCACACCCCTTTGTAAAAGGGGAATGGAGCTTGACTCCGATTTAGTTTTAGAGGGTCTGCGCATTATCTTCAATAAAAATCAGAAGAATGCGTAAGACAACTCCGCATAAATATTGTACGTAGATTGCGCAGTCAGATTGTCCGTTAGATTGTGCAAATTTGACGCAGGCAGGCTTTGTGCCTGTTAAGGAAAATTTGTGCAAGATAATGGATAAGATGCAAGCAAGGTGCGTGCAAAACCAAAGTGGTATTTGTGCGGTGTTGTCGCAAATTATATACCCTACGAGGCACTCCTGACAAGAGGCTTCAGTAAAGGAGAAAATTATGTCAAACACAAACACACAGAAGAAAATGAACGTTTCCACCATTGTCGGAATGGGACTGCTGACTGCTATCGTAGTAGTTTTACAGCTCGTATCAATGGCGCTCCGATTCGGAATGTTCAGCATCACACTCACTCTTGTACCTATCGTAGTAGGTGCGGCTCTGTATAACTGGAAGGCGGGCGCATGGCTCGGTCTTGTTTTCGGTGCGGCGGTACTTATTACAGGCGATGCGGCGGCATTTTTACAGATAAATGCCATAGGTACTATCATCACGGTTCTTGTAAAGGGCGCAATGGCAGGACTTGTGGCAGGTCTTGTTTATCACCTTGTCAGCAAGAAGAACCAGATTGCAGGCGTTATTGCGGCGGCAATAGCGGCACCCCTTGTAAACACAGGCATATTCCTTTTAGGAAGTGCGGTATTCTTCCTTGACACAATCACAATGTGGGCAGGAGATACAAACGTATTCGTGTATATGTTAGTGGGACTGGTAGGCTTCAATTTCTTTATTGAGCTTGGTATCAATATCTTACTTAACCCCACTATCCTACAGATAATCCGTATAGGAAAGAAAAAATTAAAGGCATAAGAAAGGCATAACTATGGATTTCAACTCACTTGCCGAGCTTTTATTCGGTGACATCAGAACAACTCCCGAGGATATTATCGCAAAATATCCCAGAAGAAATTTAGACGAAAATGCGGCGGTAACAAGATTTGCTCCCAGCCCCACAGGCTATATGCATATAGGCGGACTTTACGCTACTCTTATCTCGCAGAAGATAGCAAAGCAGAGCGGCGGTCTTATCTACTTACGACTTGAAGATACCGACAAGAAGAGAGAGGTTGCTCACGGAGCGGATGAAATTATAAACTCCCTTGCAGGCTACGGCATCATTTTCGATGAAGGTGCGGCGGCTGACGGCTGTCCCGAAAAGGGAAATTACGGTCCCTATCGTCAGAGCAACAGACGTGAAATTTATCAGACCTTCGCAAAGGAGCTTGTAAGAAAGGGACTTGCATACCCCTGCTTTTGTACAGCCGAGGAGCTTGATAGCCTTCGCACAAAGCAGGAGGAGTTAAAGCTTGATGACAAGGGCTATTACGGAGAATATGCAAAGTGCCGTAATCTCACCTTTGAAGAAATAAAGGCTAATATCGAGCAGGGCAAGGAGTACGTTTTAAGACTCCGTGCTCAAGGTGAAGCAGGAGAAAAGATTTTCTGCAACGATATTATAAGAGGCAGAATCGAAATGCCCAGAAATATTATGGACGTGGTACTGTTAAAGTCCGACGGAATACCCACCTATCACTACGCTCACGCCGTGGATGATTTTCTTATGGGTACAACCCACGTTATCCGTGGTGACGAGTGGATAAGCTCCTTCCCTATCCATCAGCAGTTATTTGAGGTAAGCGGCTTTAAGATGCCCAAATACGCCCATATAGCTCCTATTATGAAGCTGGACGATGAAACCAAGACAAAGCGTAAGATAAGCAAGAGAAAGGATCCCGAGGCAAGCGTAAGCTATTATGCAAAGCAGGGCTTCCCCGTAAAATCCGTGCTTGAATATCTTATGACTATTGCAAATTCCGCTTATGAGGAATGGAGAATGAAATCTCCCGATGCGGATATGGAAAGCTTCAACTTCAGCCTTAAGAAGATGTCAATAAGCGGTGCATTATTCGATATGGATAAGCTCTACAGCGTCAGCCGTGAGGTCATCTCCAAGATGAGCGAGGAAGAATTATTCTGCCTTATCTCAAAGTGGGCAAAGGATAACGATGAAAAGCTCTCTGCTTATATCGAAAAGAATGAAGAAAAGTTCAGGGAGAGCATAAAGCTCTGGAAATACAACGGCAAGAAGGCTCGTAAGGACGTTGCCAAGTGGAGCGACCTTATAGAAATGTTTCCCTATCTCTACAGCGATGAAGAGATAACGGAATATGACTTTGACGAAAAAATTTCAAAGGAAGATACAAAGCAGTTTATCGAAAGCTATATAGCCGCATACAACCACGATACCGACAATTCCCAGTGGTTTAACGATGTAAAGGCTATCGGTGAGCCCTTAGGCTTCTGCCCCGATATCAAGGCGTATAAGGCAGATCCCGATAGTTACAAGGGTAGTGTAGCAGACGCCTGCACAATAATCCGTGTAGCAGTAACAGGCAGAAGAAACACCCCCGATTTATACACGATAATGCAGCTTATCGGCAAGGAAGAAACCATAGCAAGACTTAAAAGAGCTATTGAAAAGCTCTGATTACAGGCGGACCTGAAAAGGTTCGCCTCAGTGTGTAGACAAAGTTATTTGTCTACACACTGTCAGACGATGAAAAACGCACGCAGACGAGGAACCCGCCCCGACAGGCGTACATATGGTACGTTGAGGGGCGGGTGACGAAGTAAGCAAAAATGCTTTTAGAGAGCCGTTTAAGGCTCTCTAAAACTTTTATATCACTATTTCGTGTATATCCACAAATTCGTTACAAGTTACCAGCATTTTTGCGGTGCGTGAGTTTGTCTTCAGTCTGAGGCG
>JAFQUH010000022.1 GCA_017408635.1 Ruminiclostridium sp.
ACCGCCCCTGCGACCTTGTTTGGGGCTTCGCCCCAAACCCCGGTTATATCGGCGTTTGTGGTTAATTTAATAAATTGAAATAACCACAAATGTTTACACCCGCCGTTAACGAGGTTAAGCCGGTCACAAACAAATTTAAAGGCGGAATTTAAAATCCATCAATTGCCCTCGGCAATTGATACCACAACATTTGCCGTAGGCAAATATTTCATCCGCCATAGGCGGATTTCATCAAAACCGAAGGTTTTGATTTCATCGTGCCAAAGGCACGATTTCATTGTGAAATTTGTCCCTGACAAATTTCACAGCGACGCCCAAAAATTACCACAACAAAATTTTTTTCTTCCCACCTATTGACAAATCATAAACTGTATGCTATAATCCTAACTGTACTAACACAGATAGTACAGTTTAATGCATTAGTAAATCTGTAATCTGAAAGGAAGTAAATATGTTTGCAATTCATATATCGGGTGGTACGCCGATATCCGAACAGCTTTTCACACATATATCAGAGCTTATCATAAGCGGAGCTTTAAAGGAAAACGAAAAGCTCCCTGCGGTAAGAGAGGTGGCAAGAGAGCTTGCCATAAATCCCAATACCGTTCAGAAGGTGTACCAGCTTTTAGAACAGAAGGGCTTTACCTATTCGCTCCCCGGTAAGGGTAGTTACGTAAAGGGCAGAGCCGATTATCAGGACGAGCTGCGGCAGACTGCCACAGAGGACTTTACCCAGGCGGTGACAAAGGCTCTGAAAAAGGGGCTGAACGCCGAAGAGCTTATAAATATCATTAAAACAATCGGAGAAAAGGAGTAACTGCACTATGATAAAGATTCAGAACGTTACAAAAAAATTCGGAGCACAGAAAGCACTTGATAACCTCACCCTTGAAATAGAAAAGGGCTGTGCCTATGGTCTGCTCGGCTCCAACGGAGCGGGAAAATCCACTCTTTTAAGACTTTTATCCGGCATATATATTCAGGACAACGGCAGAATAACCATCGACGATGAGCCGATTTACGATAACCCCGCACTTAAAGAAAAGATATTCTTTGTCAGCGACGATACCGCCCAGTTTACAGGTATGACTCTTTTACAGATGAAGGATTTTGTAAAGACCTTCTATAAGACCTACAACGAAGAGGTATTTAATTCTCTCTGGGAGATACTGAAGCTACCTTTAGACAAAAAGCTTTCCGACTTTTCAAAGGGTATGAGAAGGCAGGCGGTGGTCATCTGCGGACTTTCTGCCTGCACGGAATATCTGCTCCTTGACGAAGCCTTTGACGGACTGGATCCCGCTATGAGATATGCGGTAAAGCAGATGCTTGTTGACGCTATCATTGACAGAGGCGTTACCGTTATAATCTCCTCTCATAACCTAAAGGAAATTGAAGAATTCTGTGATACCGTTGGACTTATCCACGAGGGCAAGGTAATATTCAGCCGTGAGCTTGACAGCGTAAAGGGTAATATCCATAAGGTGCAGACCTCCTTCCCTGAAGAAGTAAGCAAGGAAGATTTTGCCGATATTGACAATATCGAGATTCTGTCCCTGAAGTCAAGCGGTAGCGTTACCGCCCTTGTAGTAAAGGGTAGCACCGAGGATATCGAAAAGGCAATGGAAGGCAAAAACGCCCGTTTCTGCGATATTATACCCTTATCTCTTGAAGAAATATTCATTTACGAAATGAAGGGGGCAGGCTACAATTATGAAATTGATTGACAGATATTTTTCCCGTTATTTCTTTTACAAGCTAGCAAAACACAAGGTGCTTTTAATAGTTTCTCTTGTAGCGAACATTCTTTCTCTGCCTCTGATGGCTATTATCACGTCATCCTCGGTAGAGGGAATATATAACGTAAAAACAAATCTCACAGAGGGAGCTGTGATTTCCTATGAAACCAGAAAGGTGCTTGAAGGCCTTGCAGATAGCGTAGAAAATGCGTTTATAATCTGTATCTTCGTATTTGCCGCACTGACTATCATCAGCCTTGCCGCACCTACGCTTATTATGAGCTACAACAACAAGCGTTCCGATTCGGATATGTATTTAAGTCTTCCGATATCCACAAAGGGCAGATTTTTAGCCGACTCCCTTGCAGGCTTTGTTATAGCTGTATTGCCGCTTGCAATCAATTTCCTCGGCGGCTTTATATTCATACAGAATGCGGCAGGCATATCATCCGAACACTACGAATTATTTAACACTTTAATCACTTCGGATATTGGTCACATATGCGTATGTAACGCCTACGATACGTTTTTCTTTGCGGCAACTACGGGAATAATTACCGTAACGGCGGTATATTTCACATCCCTTTTCTTCACCTGCTGTACCGGTAGAAGAGCGGAAAGCATTATATATTCTTTAGCTACTCCCCTTATAGCTTTACTCACTATCAATAATCTCGTTACCCTTATTTTAAATACCACACGGGGAATAACGAGCTGGCCTGAGCTTGAAAATATTCCTGCGCATATGCCCGTTTTCGGCACGCTTTTTGCAGGTATGGGCAGATTTACAAAGGCACGTACGGTAAGCTCCGAAATGGTGCCTGAGGTTCTTGCTTTCCCCGTATCAGTTATAATTTCCGCAATAATAATCTGCCTTTTACTGCTTTTTGCCGCTTATATATGCACTAAGAAGAGAAAGGCGGAAAACACCGGCAAGCCCTTTGCAATAGAGCTTATATACAAGGTGATAATGACGCTTCTTGTGGTATGCTTTGTAGGTCTGCTGGTGGTATCCTTCAGAAAAAAACAGTCGGGACTTGCAGTTTCTATCCTTGTACTCTTTGCAATTTATATGGCTCTACAGCTTTTCCACTATAAGAGCATAAAGAAAATACCGATGCACCTTTTACATCTTGTACTGACCTCGGCTATAGCCTTCGGCGGCTTTACCCTCATAGGATTATCCGAGGGCTTTGGTTACGGAAATTATATCCCCGATATCGATGCAGTCCAGTCCGTTACCGTGGACGAATCATATACCGGCATCTATAACCGTGACGGTCTTATCTATACCGATAAAAAGGATATAGAGATGGTGTCACAGCTTCATAAGAAGTGTGTTGATGATAACATAGAGACCGGCTACCAGTTCAGAATTACCTATAAGCTGAAGAACGGCACTGTAGTTTCAAGAAGCTATATAGACGGTCTTAACATACACATAGACTTAGGCAAGGAAATAAGAAACACTCTTTTATCTTCTCCTGCTACTATAGATCAGGTATTCGGCGGTGGAGAAATCTCCGACGTAGAGGGTAGCTTTATTCTTAAAGAAGGCCTTACAGCAAGCGGACTTTCCGAGGAAGGTACAAAAGAGCTGATGGAAGCTATAAAGCTTGATGGCAACGCCAAAAATCTTACAAGCGGTAAGGTGATAGGTGCCGCCGAGCTTTTCTGGTCTGACAAGGATATATATATCAATGCTATGATTGATATAACGGAAAACTGCGAAAATATAATTTCCGTTCTTAATAATAAGGAAAATTACGTTTACTCACGCTTCAATCATTTCTACGCCTCCTCCGAAAAAGCCGCAGAGCCTGATTCTATCTGTATGTCTATAGAAAATCTGACAGATGATGATTTTTCAACGGATAAAAACTTCTATATCAGAAACAAGGATAAGGAAAACGACAAGATAAAGGCACTTTTTGAGCTTATGGAGTTTAGTAGCTTCATGCTTTCACAGTCTTATTACGTTGCAGTAAATGCATCCCCCATATCTATGTACATTTCGGAAGAAAATGCCGACGAAGCTGAAAGTCTGATAAAGGAAATAGAAGCAGAAAGAGAAAAGAATGGTGATAAGCCTGATTTTACAGACTGTCTTCTTTTCAGCTGATAACGAAAAAATGAAAGGATCAGATTATGAAGGCTAAAAATTCATATTTCTCCCGATATCTTGGCTACAAGCTATTAAAGCACAAGGTGCTTTTAATAGTTTCTCTTGTAGCGAATATACTCGCTCTGCCTCTGATGGCTCTTGTTACCTCTGTCAATACAGAAAAGGTATGCGATCTGCTTATATCGTCAACGGATGCTATGCGCAGAACAGAGGAGTTTCAGAACGCCTTTTATAATCTCACTCTGCCTATAGATAACGCTTTTAATATCTGCGTTATAGCATTTGCTGTTCTTGCCGTTATTGCACTTATCACTCCGTCCACCGTAATGAGCTACAGCTATAAGCAAGCTGACTCGGATATGTATTTAAGTCTGCCGATATCCACAAAAAGCAGATTTTTCGCAGATACCCTTGCGGGTGCAATTATCTCGCTTTTCCCTCTTGCACTTAATTTTCTCGGCGGTATTCTCCTGACAGGCAGGACTGCGCAGGTGCTGGCAGAAAAATCAGGCGCCTTTAACGGGATAGTAATGCCCCGTACATCATATCTTACAGTAAGTCACGCCTGTGAGCTATTTAACCATGTGGCGGTTGTAGGTATTATCTTTGTAAGCTGTGTATATTTTGTTTCTCTGTTTTTTGCCGGTTGTACTAGTAAAAAATCCACCGGTATCATTTACAGTATCATAACTCCCTTAATTCTTACAGGTATCGGCATATTTACGTCAATGCTTATTGGCAGAACGGCTCACGGAATAACAAGCTGGAAGGACGTGCAAGAAATTTCCTCCTATATAGCTCCCTTTGGCATTCTTAAAACAGGGTGGGAAAGATTTAACGACGTAACCACCTACACGTCGGTCATAGATGTATCCGAGCTGAATATTCCTTCAGGCATAATAATCACTCACATAGTAGCTTGTCTTCTGTTTTTACTGGGTGCCTTAATCTGCGCCGTTAAAAGAAAGGCGGAAAATACAGACAAGCCCTTTGCAATAGAATTTGTCTACAAAATAATAATCACACTTTTCGTTGCACTTCTTGTAAGCGCAGTAGTTGCCGTTACGGCGTTTTACTACACAATAAACGTAACGCTTGCAATAATCACTATGATAATTGCGCTTATAATCTATCTTACGGTACAGCTGATACACTATAAGAGCATAAAAAAGCTGCCGAAGCTACTTTTGCATTTCGGCATATCGGCGACGGTATTCTTTGCGGTGTTTGTCGGCGTTGCCTTTTCCGACGGATTCGGTGCGGCACATTACGTACCGTCCCCGGATGAGATAGAAAGTGTTGAAGTATCAAATATGATAACGGGCATCCGTTCTGATAATAATCTGTCCTTTATCCACAGAAGTGATATAGAACTTGTAACCTCCCTGCACAAGAAATGTGTTGAAGAAAAGGTGCAGACAGGCTTCGATTTTGAAATAACCTATAAGCTGAAAAACGGAGAAACCGTTGTCAGAAGCTATGATGACGGCGCAAAGGGCAGTACGGTAGGCTCGCAGGTACGCAACGGTCTGCTTTCCTCTCCGATGACTATGCAGCAGTTATTACCGAAGGAATACGAAATCGGTCCTGATTCCTACGGCTCATTCATTTTAATTGACGGCACTACCAAGACAAACCGCCTATCGCCGAACGGTATAACAGAGCTTTTAAAGGCAATCAGACTTGACTATGTCAAAGGAATGCTCCTTGAAGGAAAAACAATAGGCCGTGTGTCATTCTGCTGGGACGACGGTCCGATGAGTCATCAGTATGGTACTGTTTTCGTAAAAGAAAACAGCGTAAACGTTCTTGAGGTGCTGAGAGATGAAAACAACTATATGATAAAAGAGGAGTCTGATTTCTACCGCACCACCGACAATATACCGAGAGCTGACAGAATAGCCGTAATTATCGGTGACAAAAATTACTGGTATGATAAGAAATCCGACATCGATCGTTTCCTTTATATAAGACACAGGGATTTTGAAAACGAAAAGGTCAGAGAGCTTATGTCACTTGTTGAGCTGGGCGAAAACGGATTATATGATTATAGCAAGGACTACGGCGTGTGGGTTGATAAGCTGGATATCTACTCTGTCTACATAGGTATAAGGGAAGAGAACGTCGAAAGAGCGCTGACTCTTATAAATGAAATAAAAGCAGACAGAGAAAAGAGCGGCGATAATATCGATTTTACGGATTTTTATCTTTTCGGAGAATAATGACAAAAATGAAAGGATCAGATTATGAAGGCTAAAAATTCATATTTCTCACGATATCTTGGCTACAAGTTATTAAAACATAAGGTGCTTTTGATAGTTTCTCTTGTAGCGAATATACTGGCTCTGCCTCTGATGGCTATTATTACGTCATCGACAATAGAGGGACTTTATAACCTTGTGATAAATTCAACAGAGCAAAGTCGCAAGAGCTACGAATTTGAAACTGCGGTAAATCAGTTTATAAGCACCTCGGAAAGCGCATTCTTAATCTGTGTTTTAGTCTTTGGTGTAATTGCGGTTATAAGCCTTATTACCCCGACCATATTAATGAGCTACAATCACAGAAGATCTGACAGCGATATGTATCTGAGTCTGCCTATATCAGAAAAAAGCAGATTTTTTGCAGACGCCATAGTCGGAGCAATAATTTCTCTTTTACCCCTTATACTGAACTTTTTGGGCGGTCTTATCTTTATAGATAAGGGAGCGGATATAATATCAAAATATGAAACCATTGTAAAGGGCGCAGGTATTCCCGGTATAGCAAATCTTGCCATATGCTACCCTTACGATTTCTTTATCTTTTCGGCAACTATAGGTATCATTGCCGTTATCGGAATATATTTTTCTTCCCTTTTCTTTACCTGCTGTACAGGTAAAAGGATAAGCAGTATTATTTTCAGTCTGTTAGTCCCTGCTATCCTTGTGGGTATCGGTATATACGTATCCTTCCTTGTTATAAGAACAGGCTACGGTATACTGGAATGGGATGCTGCCGAAATGATCCCGGGATATATAGCTCCCCTTGGTATGCTGAAGCTCGGCTGGGATAAATTCTATTACGCTCTCATCCATATCGGACATGAGGGTGCGCAGATACTCGATATACCTTTAAGCATTATAATCACCCATATAGCAACAAGTGTTCTGTTCTTCTTCGGTGCATACTTCTGCATGATAAAAAGAAAGGCAGAAAACGTAGGCAGACTCTTTTCAATAGAAATTATCTATAAAATAACAATCACACTTTTCATTGCCTTTGCTCTGTCCCTTATCGTATCAAGTACCGCATATGATTATTCTGTAAATATCCCCGGAGCAGTAATCGGCTTAATAATCGCACTTGCAATCTACCTTGCAATACAGCTCCCCCATTATAAGAATATTAAAAAGCTCCCACGACTTCTTTTGCACTTCGGCGTATCGGCGGCGGTATTCTTTACGGTATTTGTCGGCATTGCCTTTTCTGACGCCTTCGGTATGGCACGTTACGTGCCTAGCTTCGACGAAATAGAAAGTATTGAGGTAGATAATTTTGTAACCGGCATACAGTCTGAAAACATTATCACCCTTACCGATAAAAAGGATATAGAGCTTGTAACCTCTCTGCACCAGAAATGCGTCCAGCAGAAATACGATACAGGCTATATGTTCACTATAAACTACAAGCTGAAAAACGGTGAAGAGGTTCTCAGAAGCTATATCGACTCCTCTGAAGGAACAGGACAGTATATAGCAGAACTCAGAAGAGCTATGCTGACCTCTGCCACAGCCGTTGAACAGGTTCTGCCAAAGGAAGAAGGCATAAACGATATAAGCGGCACATTTATTGTTAATGATAAGGATACAATAAGAGCAGACCGTCTGTCAGAAAACGGAATGAAGGCACTTCTTAACGCTATAAGACTCGATTCGAAGGCAGGCGCCCTTGTTGAAGGCGAAGCTATCGGAACAGTCGGCTTTGCCTGGACAAACGAGGATATGAGATTGTTCTTCGGCGTAATCTACGTCAGGGAAGGTATGGAAAATATACTTAAGGTGTTAAGGGATGAATTAAACTACGAAAGCGAAGAATATCTCTTCTTCTATAATGATACAAGTAAGGTTTCCCCCGAAGACAGGATATATGCGGTTATCGGTGACAGAGATTATGATTTCATGTCAAAATCCCAGTCAGAGTATTTCCTTTATATAAGAAACAAGGACCTTGAAAACGAAAAGGTAAAGGAGCTTATGTCACTTATCGATTATGGCGAATACGGACACGATACCTATGATCAGCCCTACGTTGCCACGTTTGATAAGGTAGACGCCTTTATAGGTCTTACCTGCGGCATAAAGGCAGAGGATATGGAAAGGGCTTCTGCTCTTATAGCCGAAATAAAGGCAGACAGAGAAAAGAACAATGACAAGGTTGATTTTTCAGGCTTTGACTTTTATATGTGATAATTAATCAGAAAAGACAGGTACGTTTGTACCTGTCTTTTCAGCGTGTAGACAAAGTCTTGTCTACACGCTGTCAGACGATGAAAAACGCACGCAGACGAGGAAACTGACGCCGTCGGCGTACGATGGTACGGTAGGCGTCAGGTGACGAAGTAAGCAAAAATGCTTTAGGGAAGCCGTTTTCGGCTTCCCTAAACTTTTTGTATCACGTTTTTATATGCTCGCAAGATAAGTACAAAATTTTGCGCATTTTTGCGGTGCGTGAGTTTGTCTTCAGTCTGAAAAGACAGATACGTTTTGTACCTGTCTTTTCTTTTATATTTCTATTTTACCTGAATATCTTCTTGCCTTTAATCTCTCGAAGAATTCTTCCTCGCATAAAGGCTTGTCATAAAGATAACCCTGCACAACACTACAGTCGATGCTGTTCAGGAATCTTGCCTGATCGGGAGTTTCAACACCCTCGGCTACAGTTTTCATATCTAATTCTCTTAACATCTTTACCATGTTGCGAACTACTATTTCATCGGTTTTACTGCCATTCTTTATTACGTTATCGATAAAGGATTTATCCAGCTTTACCACGTCGAACATAAAGTCGGTAAGCAGATTGAGAGAAGAATAGCCCGTGCCAAAATCGTCGATGGAGGTTACAATGTTGTTTTCCTTCATCGCATTTACAAGTTTCTTTACTGCGTCATAGTCGCTGTAATCCGACATCTCGGTAAGCTCTATCTCAATATATCTGTGCTCTATGCCGTATTTATCCACCACGTCAAGAATCTGCTGTGCAATATCAGGATTCTGCAGATGCATCTTTGAAAAGTTTACCGATACCGTAACCGGCTCAACGCCCATATCAGTCCACTTTTTTATATCTCTGCATACTTGGTCTAAAACGTAAAAGTCAAGAGTACATATACTGCCATCTCTTTCAAAAAGAGGGATAAAGTCAAGCGGCGGCACCAGCTTGCCGTTTTTCAGCCAGCGTACTAAAGCCTCGCATCCGCATATTTCGTGATTTCTTACGTCGACCTTAGGCTGATAATAAACGACGAATTCCCTTTCCCTTATAGCAAAGGGGAAATCTGTAGCTATTGCCTGCTCCCTTGCCATACGGCTTACTATCGCCTGACTGAAAAGCACAACGTCCTCTGTTGTTCTTCTTTTCGCCATACCTATAGCCGCAGAAATGCAGTTCATAACGTGGGGCATTTCATCGCCCTGCATTATATCATACATACCGATACGGGCAGAAATATTCAGGTGATGCTCCATGCTACCGTAATTCGTGTTTATGCTGATACAGGAAAGTGCCTCGGCAATTATATCTCTTCTTTCCTTTTTAATAAGGAGAGTAAAGTTATCACCGCCAAGTCTTGCGGCATATTCATCGTCAAGGAGCATTCCGCTTAAAGCAAGGGCGTATTCGTTTATGATAAGGTCTCCGTTTTTGTTTCCTATCTGACCGTTTATATATTTGAAATTCTTTATGTTAATATACATTGCTGTATAATCCTGAAGCTGTCCCTGATGAAAAAGAGCGGCACCCGTGGACATAAAACCGCCAAGGCTGAGCAGTCCCGTGTTAAAATCCACAGACAGACTCTTGTTTATGACTTCAGCAAGTCTTGCTCTGCCGCACATAGCAAAGATATTCTTGCAGACAAATTCGACGTCTTCTCTTTCCTTTTCGCTCCAGCGGTGTCCCTTTACGGCGTTTACCTTAAAGCCTACGCTCGCTCCGTTGCTGGTTGAATATTCACGGAAAAAAAGCTCGTCGTTATAGCCTGATTCATGCTCATACAGTACCATTTCGGCCTCACGTCCCTTTCTCTCAAAGGGTGTGGGAGGCGCATAGAATTTACATTCCATCCTGCCGAGATATATATCCTCTGCTATAAGAGGAAGGCTTTCCTTTACTCTCTGCGCTATTTCGTCGGGAGAAAGTCCTATCCTTTCTATATTTTCATAAAATGCTTTAAAATTTTTACTGCAGATATCACTGCTCATAAAACTTCATCTCCGCTTTTATATGATTATTTGCCACATACAATTTTACCACTTGTGGCAAGCTTTGTCAATAAACCCGTGTGCATAAGGATAAATTATACAGTTTATAAAGTGAAATTTACCATCAGCCTCTGCGAAATTCCGTGGGCGTCATCCCCTCGTATCTTTTAAACAGCTTGCAGAAATAACTACCCGAGCAGAAGCCTACCCTTTCGGATATTTCATCGACTGAATATTCTGTCGAGGTGAGAAGCTCCTTTGCGGTCTGTATCCTGCGTTTTGCTACGTATTCCATAGGGCGTGAGCCAAGAGCGGAGCGGAAAAGTCTGCACAGATGCTGCTCCGATACCCCTGATTCCTTGCATAATTGCTCCATTGTAACAGAGCTACTATAATTTGCGTTTATATAATCTACTGCTTTCAGGACTGCGGAGCTTGTTATTTTCCTTGTTGCCGCTGAAGACGTTACTCTGTAAAGCTCTATCAGAAAATCGTAAAGATAGCCTGCGGCACGGTAGTTTCCGAAAATACTGTCATCTCTTATAGCTTCGTGCATCTTGCGGAAATGATGCTCCAGCGTTTTTATTTCAGATATTTCAAATACTCCCGCTTTTAAAAAGCCGAAATGCTTCATAATCTGCTCTGCACCATTGCCGCCTGGTATTACCCAATGGGTATCCCATATTTCTTCACTCGGATAATATTCGTGGGGATAATTTGCAGGGAGAAAAAATCCCATTGAGGGTTTTATTGTATAAGTCTTTCCGTCAAGAATAAGAGTACCGCTACCCTTTGTGCAGTATATTATCTGGGGTTGCTTGTAGCCTTCTTTTCTTATGAAATGCTCTTCTCTAATATTCACACCCATTTCCACAAGGTATAAGGGCAATTCTCCTTCTGAACGGATAATGGGAAAATCATAGTATAAAATCATTCTTTATTCTCCTTGATTCTTATCTTCTGCGGCAAACCGCTTTATAAAAAATTTTTATAAACGTTCAAATCGTTATATTATAATAATATCGCTTATTGACTTTAATGTCAAGTGGGGATAAAATAAAGTAAAGAAGAAAATCAGCCACATTTATAGATTCAGGAGGAAATTTAATATGGATTTATCACTTATTTCAAAAAAGGGAAGTCTTAAAAGCGGGATGATATATCACGAAAATCCCGAAATGCTACACATAAATACAGAGGAAGATCACGCTTATTTTATTCCCTTTGCAAAGGGAGAAGACGCCTTTTCCGATAGAAAGAACTCCTCCTATTTCGAGCTTTTAAACGGCGAATGGGATTTTAAATACTATGATAGCATTATAGATTTAGAGGATGATTTTCTGCCCCTTTCTACAGATAAGAAAATACCTGTTCCGTCAAACTGGCAGCTACACGGCTACGATAAGCCGCAATATACAAACGTATGCTATCCGATAACCTACGATCCTCCCTACGTGCCTGATGAAAACCCTGTCGGTATATATGAAAGAGAATATAACTATACCCCCGACGGATTTTCAAAGATTCTCTGCTTTGAGGGTGTGGACAGCTGTATCTATCTTTATGTGAATAATAAATTCGTAGGCTACAGTCAGGTATCCCATCATACTTCAGAATTTGATATCACCCCCTATCTTATAAAGGGAGAAAACAAAATAGCGGTGGCAGTCTTAAAATGGTGCGACGGTACCTATCTTGAGGATCAGGACAAGATAAGATTATCAGGTATCTTCCGTGACGTGTATATTTTATCCCGCCCCGAAAAGCGAATCTCCGATTATCTTGTAAAGACTGTTGTAAATAAGGAAAGTCATAATGCGGAGCTTTTATTTACAGTAAAGGGTAATGATGCGGATATAACTCTTTGGGATGCAGAGGGAAAAGTTATCTATAAGGGCAGAGCGATGGAAAATGAAACGCTTTCAATTCACGTGGAAAAGCCTTTTCTCTGGTCTGCGGAAACGCCTTATCTTTATAAGCTCACTATCGAAACCGAAAGTGAAGTTATCGGCGAAAGAGTCGGCTTCAGATATATAGAAGTGGAAAAGGGCGTTGTAAAGATAAACGGCAAGGCTATAAAATTCCGTGGTGTAAACCGTCACGACAGCTACCCCGACACGGGATATTATGCTCCTGTAGATAAGATGATAAAGGATATAGAGCTTATGAAACGCCACAATATAAACGGCGTCAGAACCTCTCACTATCCCAACAGTCCCGAGTTTTATCAGCTTTGCGATATTTACGGCTTGTACGTAATTGACGAGGGCGACCTTGAAATGCACGGCTGTGTAGAGGTATACAACGATTTTAAGTGGAGCTGGGAGGGAGGCTATAACGGAATAGCCCTCCTTGCAAGTGACGAACGCTTTAAGAAGGCAATAACAGACAGAGCAAGGCTTCTTGTTTCAAGAGATATAAACCGCCCCTGCGTTATGTTCTGGTCGCTGGGTAACGAAAGCGGCTATGGAGAAAATCTCAAGGCGGCGGCAGAATATATAAAATCCGTAGACGATACAAGACTCGTACATTACGAAAGCACCCACAAACTAGACGATACCTCTGATTTGATACTTGACGTGGTATCCCAGATGTACACTCATACAGACGATATGATGAAGTATCTGGAAAATGAAAAGGAAGCAAGACCTCTGATGCTTTGCGAATACTGTCACGCCATGGGTAACGGCCCCGGAGATTTAGAGGACTATCACGAAACCTTCCACAAAAGCGAACGCTTCTGCGGTGGCTTTGTATGGGAATGGTGCGACCACGCCTGCATTCTCGGTACTGCCGATGACGGAAGGATAAAGTACGGCTACGGCGGAGATTTTGGCGAAAGACACAATGACGGAAACTTCTGTATGGACGGTCTTTGCTACCCCGACAGAACTCCCCACACGGGACTGCTTGAATTAAAGCAGGTATACCGCCCCGTAAGAATCACAAGAAAAAGCGATATCACCTTTGAAATAAAAAATTTCCTTGCTTTTACTAATGCAGGAGAAATTCTTGACGGACATTATGAAATAACCTATGACGGCGGTATTTATAAAAAGGGCGATTTTGATTTTTCCGTTTCCCCTCTCGGCACTACGGAAATAACTATTCCCGAAGCGGCTGAAATCAAGGATAAGACCGCCTATATCCGTTTTATCTTTACTGCAAAAAATGATACTCTCTGGTGCGAAAGGGGTTATGAGGTCTGCTTTGACCAGCTTGAGCTTATAAAGGTTAAAGCGGCAAAGAAGGATATCACAGTATCAGCAAAGGCAGAATACCGGGAAAATCCCCTTGATATAGTGATATATGCAAATGATAACGAATTTACCTTCAGCAAGAGAACGGCGCAGTTTGTATCTATAAAGCGTAAGGGAACGGAGATCCTTTCAAAGCCGATGCAGTATAACTTCTTCCGTGCTCCCACCGATAACGACAACGGCAAGTGTGACTGGTACAGAGCGCATCTTAATGATTACGTGACTAAGGTCTTCAGTACGGATATCGGCAGATGCGATGAAGGTATAAGGCTTACTGTAAAGCATTCCTTCGGCTGGAGTATATATCAGCCCTTTGCTATGGCAGAGAGCAAATATATAATCACAGATTCGGGCGAGCTTATTATAAACAGTAGTATAGAAACCTCCAACAAGGTGACTATTCTGCCCCGCTTTGGTATAAGACTCTTTATGCCAAAGAGCTTTGACAGAGTAGATTATTTCGGATACGGTCCTTATGAAAGCTATATCGATAAGCACAGAGCGTCGTATATCGGCAATTTCTCTTCTGATATAAAGGATATGCACGAGGACTATATAAGACCTCAGGAAAACTCCTCCCACTACGGCTGCAGTAATATGACTGTGCATAGTGATAACGTAAAGGTAATTTTCACGGGAGAAGATTTCTCCTTCAATGCATCTACATATACCGAAGAAGAGCTGGCAGGTAAAAAGCACAACTACGAGCTTACAGAATGTGAAGATAACGTTATTTGTGTTGACGGCAGGATGGCGGGAGTAGGCTCAAATTCCTGCGGTCCCGAGCTTCTTACAAAGTACCGTCTGCCCCTTCCGAAAACGGATTTAGCACTTACTGTAGCTATAACAGACTAAATATGATATTGACAGGCTTTAATAAAACGTAGTATAATTATAAAAGTGAATTAATTACTATTTATATCTGAAAGGAAGACCATAATGAAAAGAAAACTTATTTCTCTTCTTTTATGTACGGCATTGCTTTTCACCGCTTGCTCTTCAGGTGATACAAGCTCTGAAAACAAATCCGACGCAAGCTCTGTTACTTCCTCAATGACTGAGGATAAGAACGACGAAAGCTCTGAGGACAGCTCTAAGGAGGAAAGCTCTATGACTGAAACCTCTGCACCCGAAACCACCACGGAGTCAACTACAAAAGCACCTGAAACTACTACAAAGGAGCCTGAAACTACCACAGAATCCACCACAACAGCTCCCGAAACCACCACAGAGATTACTACAACACCTCCCGAAACGGAAGCTCCAAAGCCTGAACCCATCATATTCCCCACCGCAAACGAGGTTGCAAAGGACATGGGATTGGGTATAAGCCTCGGCAATACAATGGAGGCTTACGAGGCTACCGATTGCGAGAAAATCACTTTCGAGTGGATTCCCGTTGTGGGCAACAACACTCCCAAGGATTATGAAGTATGCTGGGAATGTGTAGAAACGACACAGGAAATAATTAGCGGTATGAAGGCGGCAGGCTTCAATACGGTAAGAATCCCTGTTTTCTGGGGTAATATGATGGCAAACGACGGCACCTGGACTATCAACGCTGACTATATTGCAAGAGTAAAGGAAATCGTTGACTATTGCCAGAATGCAGGAGTTTACACAGTTATCAATATCCACCACTTTGACGAATTCATTATCCGCAGAAACGATATCGACGAGTGCGAAAGAATATTCACCCATCTGTGGACACAGATTGCGGAATATTTCAAGGATTACGGTCCTACTCTTGTATTTGAAGGCTATAACGAATATTTAGGCGGTAATCAGTTTAACGATAAGGGACAGCTTGTAGAGGTATCAAAGAGCGATGGCTACAAGATGACCAACACAATGAATCAGTGCTTTGTGGATGCGGTAAGAAAAACAGGCGGCAACAACGCCGAGCGTGTACTTATAGTATCAGGCTACTGGACAAATATCGACCTTACTACAGACAGTAAATTCAAGATGCCCACCGATAGCGTAGCCGACAGACTGATGGTATCGGTACATTACGTGGATAACAATATGTACTGGTGGAACAAGATAGGCGGTCAGGACTGGCTTAACTACATAGACGATCAGTGCGGCAAGCTGAAAAAAGCCTTTACCGATAAGGGTATCCCCGTATTTATGGGAGAAACAACCTCAAACTATCCCAAAGGCAATATGGATTCGTCTGTAAGGAATAAAAAGACCTCCACAGACTGTCTTAAGGTGGTGCTCGAAAGACTTCTTGACGAAGGCTTTGTACCCGTTTTATGGGACACAAACAGTCATTTCTATTCAAGAACGGAGTATAAGATAGTAAACCCTGACGATGCGGCGCTTATTAAAGATTTAGCCGAAAAGTTGGAACAGGAATAACAATAACAAATCCCCTTCTGCTAAATGAAGCAGTAATAAAGAAGTATAACCCGTGAAGGTTTTTCTTCACGGGTTATTTTAATATCTCACAGATAAATTGGAATTTTGCGGCGAGCCGCCGTGGGCAATTCCGCCTTCGGCGGCGGGGCGTCGGGGACGTCGCCCCCTACATTTCCTTTATAAAATCTTGTGGCAATTCAAAATAATAAAAGGCTCGCAATCTCTGTATTACACGGGGTTTGGGGCGAAGCCCCAAAAAAGGTCGCCGGGGCGGTAGCCCCCGATTTTTCCCCCTTTCCTCAGGGGAAAGGGGGTTAGGGGGATTGGGGCTACAATAACCCCGAGCGGAGCGATAAACTTCTATATAACTATTGAACTTATGCAGAAGGGGATTACTATTATTCTTTTAAAGCGTAGTTACCGTAATAACGGCGGAGGGTCTGCCATAGCAGATAGTCGTTCCGTCCTTTGCGAAGGAAACGATTCTGAACTGATATGCAGTTTTTGAGGACAGTCCCGTTACTCTGTAGCCGCTGGCTATACCACTTCCTAAAGAAATTACCTTTGTCCAGGCTCCGTCTTTATACACCTGGATAACATAGCCGTCTGCACTGCTTACAGTAGTCCAGCTGAAGGTTACGGTGCTATCTGTAACAGCACCTTTATTCAGCTTGCTTACCGCATCAGGTAACGTGATGACCTTGAGCTCTGCTGATTTTTCGCCCATATAGAGCTTTCCCTTATAGGAGATAAAAGGCTCTATAACAAAGGTGTATGCCGTACCCTTATCAAGTCCCTCAAATACGGCGGTGGTGGTATTCAGCGAATACTTGTACTGGGTTGCTACTACCGTTCCGTTCTTTAAGGCGGTTATTTTATAGCCGTGGGTATCGGTCTTCTTATTCCAGGAAACCGTTATAGAATCAAGCGTCTTATTTGTAGCCGCAAAGCCTGATACCTTTGCAGGAGCAGTCTTTACAGTAATATGAGAAGAGCTTTTGCCGTAGCGATAGCTACCGTTACTGTACTTTATATAAGGAATTACCCTTATAGAGTAAGAGGTGCCTGCTGAAAGCCCCGTCAGCTTTGTGCTTACTGCCGTATTGCTTTTTACGTCAGCCGCCTTTACCCAGCCGTCCGCAGTCATTTTCTGCACCATATAGCCTTCGGCATTTTCAACTACATTCCATCTTACAGAAATAAAATCACTGCCGAGACTTGTGCAGTTAAGACCGCTTATAGCCTTGATGTTCGTAAAGCACTCAATCCGTTTGTCCGGAGCGGGACTTCTCCACACGCCGTTTGTTTTATAGGGCGTTATAGAGAAGGTATATCTGCTGCCTGACGCCAGTCCGCTTGCAGAGAAGCTGGTCGTGGTATTGCTCTTATATAAAGCGGATTTCAGTATCGTACCATCGGCATCCTGAATTTGTACGTAATATCCGTCAGCGGAAGAAACTACGTCCCACTTGAAAGAAAGGGAGGTTTCCGTAGAGGTTATCGTAACGTCTGTTACGGGAGCAGGAGCGCAGTACGCCTTTATCGCAGAGGAATAGGAATAGCTATAGCTTACTCCGTTTGTCTTATAGGATACTACTCTGTAGATATGCTCGGAGCCGGGGGAATAGTCGAAGTCGTGACGATAGGTTTTTATACCCTTGCCTGTGAGCTTTGAAATCTGTGTCCAACCACTTTCCTGCTTTTCCTGAATCAGGTAGCCGTCCGCATTATCTACCACGTCCCAGCCTATTATTATAAAGGAAGCGCTTGCTCCGACAAATTTTACTCCGGTAGGTGCGTCAGGCTTTCTTACTGCCTTTAAAACGGAGGTGTATTTTCCGTACAGTCTGTTACCGTTTAGTGTTTTATAGGGAGCAATTCTGTACAGATAGGTCTCACCATTATATTCATCATCGAAGCCTATACCACAGCTGGTACCGGTAGTTGCCAGCACGTCCTCCCATACCCCGTTTACCTGACGTTGTAATCTGTAGCCCTCTGCATAAGGGTGCTTATCCCAGTAAAGAGAAATGGTATTTTCTCCTATACCCTCCTGCCTGAAGCCTGTTACCGCATCCATTGTGGTATGCTGGGTAAGCTCGGGGGAATATCCTCCGTATGCTTTTTCGCCGCCGATAAGCGTATAAGCGGTTACTCTGAATTTATTCAGCGTACCGGGGGTAAGACCTGTTATCTTTCTTGTGAAGGTGCCTTGTGAAAGGGTTTCGTAATCTGTCCACTCGCCGTCAACGTACTTCTGGATAACGTAGCCCTTTGCACCCTCGACGTTACTCCAGCTGAGAGTTACCGAGGTGCTGTCAAAGGCGGTAGCCTTGAGGGAGCTTACCGCAGGTATGCAACCAAAGTTTGCTGATTCGATATTTTCGGGATCGACGAAATATACCGTATTTCCCGAAGCGGTGGACACGTACCAGCATACAAGTCCGTTTGAAAGTAAGACAGGCTTACAGTCGGAAAGGCGCATATTCGTATTTACAATAGAGGATACGAGGTTGCCACGTTCGTTAATGACAGCGATTCTTGTATAAAGCTGATAGTCCTTTATTTCCTCCCACATAACGAGGAATTTATTATCGTTTATCTTTACAAGGTGAGGGGTGCATACTTCGACGTCGTCATCATCGGTATAGTAGGTGATGTAACGCATCGTCGATGAGTTGATTTCCTTGCTTGTAGCTGTAATGAAGATGTTTCTTGCTGAATAATATCCTATGTTGTCGCTGTTCTGATCTACGGAATTGCCTGCAATTATAAGATTATCCGCTGACATTTCAAAGCCGCCTACGCTGACGCCGGTAAAATTGTCGCCGATAGCGCCCGAGATACTAAAGACGTTCATATAATTATAATTCACGTCTGTGATGTCGTCGCCTACCCCTGTTCTTGTGATAACCACCGCTCTGGGATAAGCGTCGCCGTGGTCTGCTCTGTAGATATATTGACCGTCAGTCAGTATGAACTGATTGAAGGAATGACTTACGTATCCATATCTGACGTTCATTACGTCATACCAGGAATCTAATACAGTCATAGAGGCGATATCAACTACAAAGGTCATATTTGCCTGATGGTGTAAGCCGTCGTCACTTGCATACATTTCGTGGCAGGTATGGATATAGAGCTTGCCTGCGGTTTCCGTCATACGAAGAGAGCCTGCATCAAAAGGGATATAGGTGTTTGCGCCTGAAACCCCGGCATAGCCCTTTACCGTTTTCCAATCCTTTGCGTACTTTTCAATGCGGAGTACCTCCTTCGCATCGCTTTCCCCGGAATTGTTCTGTCCCCAGACGATATAATTATACGTTTCTCCTATATAACAGCCGCCGAATATGTATCCGCTTTTTGTTATCGTTTGTGCACCTGTGTGCTTCCAGTTACTGTCGTAGGTGTCGATAGTCACCACGTTATTATAGCAGCTGATGGTTCTGTAGCCGCCTGAAATTTCCTCAAGGTAGGATTTTACCGTGCAGCTGTAGTTGAAATAATCGTTTGCCGAAAAATTATAGCTTAAAGCTCCTTCGATATCCTTCGAAGGAACGTAGTCGGCGGCAAAAGCGGTGACTGACATAAGTACCGCCATAGCCATAAAGATAATTGCCGATACCAGCTTTTTCATAAGATACCTCCTTTAAAAGAACAGATTGTTTCTTATTTCCTTTGTTGCATATGCACCCTGGAGCATCTGTCCGTTTTCCTTAGGATGCAGACCGTCACGGAGATATCTTCCCTCTCCGCCTATGACCTCGAATTTTTCACAGATTCCACATTCGTTGAAGCAATCTATAAGCTGTGCACCCATAGCGCCTGCAATCTTCTTCATAACTCTTTCTATCTGCAGCTTTGTTTTTTCATTATGCTCGGGGTTTGCCGTCTGTAAGGGAGTCAGCACAAAGACTCTTGCAAGGGGGTATTCCTCCATTATCTTCTGTATGCACCAGCGCATTGCTCCTGCCTCGGTAAAAAGATCGATATCCGGGTTGTTGTCAAGTCCCTTGCCGATAAGAGCTATATCCGCGTCGCCAAAGTATTTTCTTTCGTCATTGGTACCCATAGCAAAGGCAAAAACGTCGGGAACGGGATGCGCTCCACTTTTTACCTCCTCGATGAATCTCTGGATATGAACTACCGCACAGTTGTTCATTCTCTTCTGTATTTCCTCCTCGTCATCGGTAGGCTCCCAGCCGTCGCTGATGCCTGCAAAATCAGGATCGGTATAATTCTGTGTGGTTATGCTTTTTCCGTTTACTATAACGGTACGCTTATACCATACCGCACTACCCACCGCCACATTATGATGAGTCGCCATACCAAGATTATTGAAAACGTGGTAGGACCACTGATTGTGCTGGGTTATACTGTCACCGTCAACACCGAAATTGAGCTTTGAAAAATCCATTTTATTTGTCTTCCTTTCTGATTTTCCCGTCGGGGATAAAAAATATAAATATAAGTGAGCTTAAAAGTAACGCCATCGGATAGAAGAGCATAGGTATTACGTCAAAGGCGGTTATACTGCCGCCAAGCTCCGATACCGCCGAGATGGCTACCAGCATCTGTGCACCGTAGGGGATTATACCCTGGAAGATGCAGGAGAAGGTATCAAGTATAGATGCGGTCTTACCCGCTCTGATCGAGTAATTTTCCGACATCTTTTTCGCTATCGGGTTTGCCATTATGATAGCGACTGTATTATTTGCCGTAGCAATATCCATAACGCCGACTAAAAGTCCGATGCCAAGCTGACCTGTTTTCTTTGTTTTGAAAAGTCTGCCCGCAAGATGAAGGAGCGAATCAAAGCCGCCGTTTTCCTTTATCAATGCTCCCAGCGCCGCTACGAGAACTGCAACAACGGCAGTTTCAAGCATGCCCGACATACCGCCGCCGATATTTGAAATAAGCGATACTGCAGTAGCCGAGCCTGTGGCAAGCATTATAACTGCACCTGACAGAATGCCTATAATCAGTACGATAAATACGTTTATACCTATAATTCCACCGATAAGCACTAAAATGTAGGGGATTATCTGTACAAGATCGTAGCTCTTGATTTCAATCTGCGATATATTTTCACCACCTGATACCAGTAGTATTACTACTATCGCAAATATTGCCGCCGGTAAAGCTATAAAGAAATTCTCCTTGAATTTTGTCTTCATGGGACAGCCCTGACCGTTGCAGGCGGCTATAGTCGTATCTGATATAAAGGACAGATTATCGCCGAACATTGCACCGCCCATAACCGACGCTATGCAAAGGGGGAGAGAATATCCCGACGCCATCGATACCGCATAGCCGATAGGTGCAATAAGCGTTATAGTGCCTACCGAAGTACCCATTGCAGTAGATACGAAGCAGCTTACGATAAAAAGCACCACTACCGCAAACTGTGGCGGTATTACGGAAAGCAGGAAATAGGCTACGCTTTCCGCACTGCTTCTTCCTACAACGCCTACGAATACTCCTGCTACCAGGAATATCAGTATCATTGTGATTATATTCTTATCGCCGACGCCCTTTGCCATAATATCGAGCTTTTTATCAAAGTTCAGCTTTTTATTCTGAAAGCACGCCACGAGTATTGCAATTAAGAATACCGCTAATATCGGGATATTGTAAAATCCCATTTCTATTTTTAAAACGTATTCAAATACTATACCAGTGCCGAGGTACAGTACCAGGAATACCCCTATAGGAATAAGTGCCAGGGGATTACCCTTATTTTCCTTCAAATAATATCACCTTTCCGTTATCATTTAAAATAATTCTGCACCGATTGGTGCAGAATTATTTTTGCTTTTTAATAAGTTACGTTTACCTTATAGTTGTCGAAGCTTACTTCCGTGGGACAACTGTATTGGAAGCCGAAATCCTTACTGTCACCGGGCTTTATTTCACCGTTCCAGTTAAGATTTCTGATAGTAAGCGTTGTTCCGGAAAGAGTATAATCTCCGCTCCAGCTACTGTTAAGCTCAAAGCCGGCAGGAACCGTGAGGGTTATAGTCCAGCTTGTAACAGTCTTATCGGTATTGTTGGTAAGCGTGAAGCTACCGCCGCCGTTCCACAGATTTATAGCTTCAAACGTGAATTTAGGTGTTTCGGGTACGGGAGCAGGAGTTGTTTCCAGCTTCTTGGTTGTGGTAGTGGTAGTGGTAGTTGTAGTTTCAGGCTTTGGCGTAGTCGTAGCCGTTGTTGTGGTCGTAGCTGTAGTTGTAGTTTCCGGCTTCTTTGTAGTTGTGGTTTCGGGAGCCTTCGTAGTGGTTGTGGTTTCAGGCTTCGGAGCGTCTGTTGCCGTTGTGGACGATGTGTCGGGAACGGGAGCAGGCTTTGTAGCCGAAGTTGAAGAGGGAGTTTCAGGTGCGGGAGTAGAAGGCACACCGTTAACCGTTGAAGTCGAAGGCTTCTTTGTGGTGGTTGTGGAAGGCTTCTTTGTAGTAGTTGTAGAAGGCTTCTTATTGGTTGTAGTTGATGAAGCGGGCTTCTTGTTCGTTGTTGTGGAAGAAGCAGGCTTATCGCTATTTTCCTTGTCGGAGCTTGCAGGCTTTTCGACTTCAGATGTCTTATCGTCGGAGCTTGCAGGCTTATCTGTAGAAGTGTCACTCTCGCCGCCGTTTCCGGATTCCTCACCCGAATCGGTTGCAGAGCTTGACTGACTTACGTTGCCGCCTACGGAAGTATTTCCATCGTCACGCTTATAGGTTACCATCATAATTATACATACGATAAGCACGATAAGTGCCGCCGCACCTAAAATTAAGTAGAAGAACATTTTCTTCTTGTCCTTATCGTCTTCCTCTTCCATAGGAAGCTCGGTGAGTTCCGTTTCTTCAGGCTCTGCCTTCTTCTCTGGCGGGCGGTAATTTGCATAGAAAAGTCTTGCCTCTTCTATAGTTCTGGGCTTTGTTATCTGTGATATATCTCTTGGTGGCTCTGCGCCTGATACAATGCCCATAGCCTCAAAATAAGCGGCGTCATCCGTTATGATTTCCGTAGTTTTTGCCGTGCTTACGTCAGCGGTGGCGGGAGCAATTTCCTCTGCCGTAGCGGGAGCTTCGTCAGGGGTTACAACGCCTGTCGGCATAACCTCCTCCGCTATTGCCGTACCGCCTGCAGTATCAGGCTGAAGGGCATCCATTCCTGCCGCAAGGGAGATTGCCGCCATATCCTCTGCCGCCTTTAATTCTGACGGGCGGGGTGTGGTGTCAAGCTCGATACCGGGCATTGAAGCGCCACTGTTATCTGCCGTTACCTGCATGAAATCAGATGAATTTTCCGTTACTACTATGCTGGGCATAGCCTCGTTGGTTTCAGAGGATATCATCATAGCCTCGTTTACGGGGAGTGCCTCAACCTCTGCCACCGCTTCGCCCTCTGCAGTATTTTCTATATTGCCGAAAAGGTCCTCTACAGAAGCCTCTGCAGGTGCTTCTGCCACCGCTTCGGCCGTCTTTTCGGTTTCCTTTGCTATATCCGTTGCCGCTTCGGTTACGTTTTCTGCCGTATCCTTTACGGTATCGGCTACCATTTCAGCGCCGAAAAGCTCTGCCGCCGATACTTCAGCGGTTTCCTTTGCTACGTCTGTTGCCGCTTCGGTTACGTTTTCAGCCGTATTCTTTACGGTATCGGCTACCATTTCAGCACCGAAAAGCTCTGCCGCTGATACTTCAGTAGCTTCCTTTATTTCAGTTGTATTGTTATTCGGGTTTACGGATACAGAATTATTTCTGTTTCTATTCTTTTTCTTTGCCATTTTTCCGCTCCTTCCAGGACTTGCATATATAAATTAGTATAGCACAGAATTGATTTCTTTTCAATTGAAAAAAGGATAAAAGAACGATTACATTTTAAAATAATACCTTTTGCACAAATAAACGGCTTGTTTACTGTGAGAAATAGCCATATGGAAGAGGACAAATATTTCAATTTCGACTTCGGCGGCGGGTAAATTGAAATTTATCGCTCCGCTCGGGTTATTGTAGCCCCAATCCCCCTAACCCCCTTTCCCCTGAGGAAAGGGGGAAAAATCGGGGGCTACCGCCCCTGCGACCTTGTTTGGGGCTACGCCCCAAACCCCGTGTAATACGGAGATTGCGAGTCTTTTATTATTTTGAATTGCCACAAGATTTTATAAAGGAAATGTAGGG
>JAFQUH010000023.1 GCA_017408635.1 Ruminiclostridium sp.
CCATACTCTGCTGTAGCGGATGCTTATAGCGTTGAAGGATTTTATCGACAGATATGCCGCAAAGGGCAGGGGGATAACAACGATAAGCGCCAGCTTCCAGTTGGTGATAAACATAATAATCAAAAGAGCCACAAGAGCAACCGTCTGGAATATCATATCCTTGCCCTGTCTTGTCATAAAGTCCTGCAGGGTAGCGGCGTCGCCGGAAACTCTGTTGATAAGCTCACCTGCGGTGCGCTTTGCCACGTTGCTCATGGACAGATCCTGAGTCTTATTGAAGATATCCCGCCTTAAATCTCTGCCGTAGGCGGTGGATATCTTGAAATTGCTGGTGTCCTGAAGCAGTCTGAAGCCTACTGAGGACAGATTCATAATAAGTATACAAGCGGCGACCTTGAAGAACAGCGACCAGTCGGCATTGTTCGGTACGATAAGGTCGTCTACCAGTATTCTCTGGAATACTGGGTTTATTACGTCGAAGGCGTAAAGCATAAAGGTGGAGAAAAGTGAAAAGATAAACTGCTTTTTGTAGGGCGCAAGCCTTTTTATCAGTTTTATAAATACACCCTTGTCACCCTCGCAGTAAACACATTTTTTTGAGCCGTTAAGACTTATTCCGCATTTCGGACAAGCAGGCTCATCTGCATCGGTGGTTTCTGTGAATACTCCCGTTTTAAGATAATGGTCTATGATCTTTGCAAGCTCGGCAAATCTCATAAAGTGCTTTTGCGAAAAGGCACAGACAAATTTCTGCTTGCCCATTGCATCCTTTACACAAAGCATCGAACAACCGATAAGCTGTTCTACCTCTATATCCATAAGATCTTCCAGCAGGAACTGTTCACAAAGCTCACCGTTATAATATACCGACAGCTTTTCTTTTGTAGCCGTCAGGTGACCGTCGGTCCTTTTAGCCTTACGGTCAATGTCAAAGGGAAGAGAAAAGACCACACTCTGCTCATCTACGCCCTTTGGCAACGATAGCTTTAAATTCATACTATATAGTCATTCCTTCCTGTAGGGTTAAATGAATAACTGAAGCTTTTTAACACTAGCCTTATCGAGTCTTTCGATTTCGGGTACGCAGTAGCGGTTGCCGTCTGCATCGGTAACGGAAAGCATCTTATTCTGTATCATACGGAAATTATGCCACCAGTCGTTTACCGCAATCTTTTTCGGTCCTGCAGTAGTTTCAGCCTCTAAAAACAGATAACCCATACGGTTGTCAGTAATCTTGTTTATTTTTGTTATTACGGGGATGTAGTATTTGAAGGAAAGATACTCTCTTACGATAGCTTGTTTTTCCTCGGAGAGCTTATTTATATCCTCTATTACTCCTATCTCCTTCCATTCGTTATCCTCGGTCTTATAGGTAACGCTTATATATTTTTCCTCGTCGATAAAAGGGATAAGTCTTGTAAGACTTACTCTTTCGTAGGTTTCTCCGAAGGCGGTGGCGTTTAAAAAGCCGCTTTCAGCCTTTTCGAGAGCTATATCACTATCTGAAAGGATTTTCAGCGTATCTACTTCAAAAACCGATTCGGTATTTTTTATCATATAAAATTCCTTTCTCAGTCGATGCCGATAGATTTAAGGGACATACTCTGCAGCTTGTATAAATCGTAATACTTTCCGCCGCTTCGTATAAGCTCGTCGTGAGTGCCGCTTTCCTTAAGCTCGCCGTTTTCTATTACGCAAAGGGCGTCGGCGTCACGAAGAGTAGATAATCTGTGAGCAATGGCAATTATCGTTCTGCCCTCCTTGAGATTATCGATAGCACTCTGTATCTTTCTTTCGGTAGCGGTATCCATTGCCGCAGTAGCCTCGTCGAGTATCAGAATGTTAGGCTTCTGTATAAGCGCTCTTGCGATGGATATTCTCTGCTTTTCACCGCCTGAAAGACTTATACCGCCGCTTCCCGTAACCGTATCATAGCCCTCGGGGAGCTTCATTATAAAGTCGTGGGCGTTGGCGTTTTTAGCCGCCTCTATAACCTCCTCCATAGTAGCTTCGGGACGGGCGTAACGGATATTGTCCGCAATAGTTCCCATAAAGAGATAGGTTTCCTGGGATACAACGCCGATATTCTTACGAAGCACCTCGAAGGGTATCTTCTTTACGGGTATGCCGTCTATGGTGATTTCGCCCGACGTAACGTCGTACATTCTTGATATCAGATTTATGATAGTCGTCTTACCCGCACCCGTCTTACCGACGATACCGGTAAATTCTCCCGCCTTTGTACTGAGCGAAATGTTTTTGAGTATCGGTCTACCCGCTTCGTACTCAAAGGTTACGTCCTTAAAGCAGATATCACCCTTTAAGATTCCACCGGGGATATCGGCAGGCTCACGGGGAGGTTTAACCGAAGGCTCGCTGTCCAGTATCTCGAACATTCTGCCTGCGGCGTCGGTACATCTCGCCCAGTCGTTACCCATATACATAAAGAAGAATACGGGATCCCATACGATACCGAAGTAGCTTATAAGCAGCGTAAGACCGCCAAGCTCCAGCTTGCCC
>JAFQUH010000024.1 GCA_017408635.1 Ruminiclostridium sp.
ATAGGGCAGAGCCACACCACCTATAAGGCTGTCCTTTGTAGTATAAAAATACTGATAGCTCTGATTGGTGCCGTCTGCAAGTATGAATTTCTGCCGTGAAAGGCGGTTATAATCATCATACTTTACCTGTGACGTCAGATAGTTTGCAGAATCCTTTGTGGCAAAGCTACGGACAAGTCTTCCGATAAAGTCATATTCGTACTTGTACTCAATGCCGCCCTGACCGCCTTTAAGCTCTGAAAGGTTGCCGTTATTATCGTAGTAATAGTAAATATTCGGATCAGTGCCGTGCTTTTCTGCCTTTACACGATTAAGCTCGTCATAGACGTAAAGCACGTTATAGCCGTTGCCGTAGGCTGACTTTGTAAGCAGACCGTTTTTATCCTGGTAGGTGTTTGTTACAAGGGTGTTGCCGCCAACGGTGGTAGTGAGCATATTACCAAAATCGTCATAGGTAAAGCCGTAATTGAAGCCGTTGTGGGTTATGGTACTGAGTCTGCCCTTTGAGTAAGCGTAGCTTACAATAGTATCTGTACTGTCGCCCAGTCCGTTTTTATTTTGGTCATAGGCTACCGCTGTAAGCCTGTTGTTATTTCCATTATAAGCATAAATCGTTCTGTTGTCAAGGGCGTCTGTAAATTTTGACAGCAGTCCCGTAGTCGTATTATAATCGTAAGCGGAGGTATTACCTCTTGCGTCGGTGAGGGTTGCGAGATAATTTCCGTTTTGAGTATAGGTGGCGGAGCTATCTATACTTACAGTCTTATTGGCATTTGTCTGACTCATAGTCAGAGGATTACCGAAATTATCGTAAGTAAAGCTATATTCCACGTTATTTTCACTTGAAGCAGTCAGCAGATTATGCTTTTCGTCATAGGTATAGCCGTAGCTGTAGCCTGTGGGGTTATTCTGCTTTACAAGGTCGTTATCCTGATACTCGAAGGTAGACTTATTCTGCGCCTTGTCGATAGCTGATACAGTATTTCCCTCATCGTCATAGGTATAGCTCTTTACCGTATCCTTGATAAGAGAAAGATTATCAAATATCGCCGTATTGCAGTTATGGTCATAGTCGCAATATACTCTTATTGCTCCTATGTCATAATTCTGCTTTGGAACGATATTCATACTTACAAACTGCCAGTCTGTAGTGCTACCGAGGAAGCTTGCGGTATGGGTTTCAAGCGAGCCGTTTACGTATTGGATAGCCGCTCTCAGTCTCAATCTGCGAGTGCCCTCGAGCTTTACCGAGCTTGCCTTTACCCAGCCTGAAAGCACAAAGGTGGTATTTGCAGAGGAGTAGAGAGGTACCTCCTGATAAAGAGAGCAATTACTGTCGGGGTCGCCCGTTAATGCAAGACCGTTGCCGTCAAGACCCTCGGAAACGGTGCAATTACCCGTAACAGTCCAGTTTGAAGCACTTTCCATACCTGCATTTTCCAGCAGATTTGCATTGCTTAAATATTCGCTCTTTTCAAGCTGTAAGCAATCGAAATATGCCGTACCCGTGCAGTTTTCAAGACCGAAATAGATGGTATAGATTCCTGCTACAGCAGATGTAAAAGGAACGCTTACTCTCTGCCAGCCGCCGTTTATAGTTTTGTCGGTAGTACCTGTTACGGCTTCTGATTTAAAAGCTGTTTCGTCTTCACTTACATTTGATACCGCAAGATATGCGCCTACGCCGTCAATATCCTCTGTGAGAATATATCCGCTTAAAACGTATTCTGTATTTGCTTCAAGAGCAACCATCTGCTTATAGCCGTTATAGGAGCCTGTTATTTTCGCTTCGGAAGAAAGCTTTATCGAATTTAGTCCGAGATATTTTGTCGTGCTGTCAACCGTTCTTGAAAGAGACGGGTTATTGGAGCCGATATATGCATTTGTCCAGCCCGTCGTACCTTCGCATTGATGTCCCGTAAGAAGATTGGGATTCACACCGCCGATAACCGACTGGGTAGTTATTTTATTGGTCTTGCCGCTCTTTACTGCGCTTTCGTAGGTGCTTGCTCCTGCGCCGTAGAGCTTCTTTCCGTCCTTATCGGTAGAATATGAGGATACAGTTCTGCCGAAATCGTCAAAAACGTATACAGTTCTGATATCATCGTCGGTATCGATAGTATTATCATTACCCATAGATGTATATACGGTGTAAAGGTCGTTTATACCGTATCCGATCTTTACCGACTGTCCTGCCGTAAAGGCGGAGGAGCTGTTCTTTGCCTTTTCCTCATAGGAGGTAACACGGGTGTACTTTTTAAACTTCGTGTAGGTAAAGCAAAGCTTATAACCATCCTCGCCGGAATAAGCCTCTGTCAGCATACCGTCAGAGTTGTAAGTATACTGGGCATAAGCGCCGTCAGGATAGGTAACCTTTGTAAGATTGCCGTTTGTATCATATGTAAAAGAGGTGGTTTTAGAAGCGGTATTCTTTACACTTGTCAGATAGCCTGATGAATTGTAGGTAAGAACGGTGCTTCTGCCTGCGCCGTCAGTTACGTTTGTAATACGTCCGTTTGTATACGTAAGGGTGATTTTGTTGTCGTTCGCATCGGAAATAACAGAGAGAAGTCCCGAGGAGTTGAACTGTCTGTAGTTGTTGCCCTTGTCGGTAAGCTTGTAGCCACTTGATAAAACTGTGAGAGTAAGTCCCAGACCGTCCTCGTCAAGATAGACCGTACTGCCGTCCTCGGCTTCATCCTCGTAGAAATAATGCTCCGTACCGTCAGAATCCACGTATACGTATTTATAAGCGTCAGCTATAGTCTCATCGGTTACAGGCAGAATGCATTCTTCAAGGCTTAATTTCCAGCCCAGACCGAAGTTCATGGCTGTAAATCTTTCGCTGTTTGTTCCCTCGGAGAAGGTGTACTGCTCCTTCGCTCTGAAGCCATCGTATATTATGCCAAGAGATAAGGGCATACGGTTTCCGCTATCGGCAACTATAGTATTGGTAAATACTATATTGCCCGTAAAATCATGTATATTTGCCGTACCCGCTCTGCCTGCACCTGCGGTATGATAGCTCCAATAGCCTTCAAGTCCCTTATTGCTTCTGTAGGTAATTTGTATATAAGGGAGCATTTCAGGTGTATAGCTTGATATCGCCAGTTTTGCAAAAGAGCCCGAACCGAGATAGCTGCCTTCGTTATCCGCCTTCAGCACAAAACCGAAGTTATCTACGCCGTTATACCATTCTCTTACCATTCCCGTTATATTTACGATTTTTTCATTTGCACCGGAATTAAAAGCGGTATAATCGGAAATAGTAAACTGAAATGGAGGGCTGTTGTTCCAGGTCAGAGTTGCGGGATCCCAGTTTTCATTCACTCTGTACACATACATTTTTCCCGCTGTAAAAGAGGTAGGCACAGAAGACGCCTGATAAACTCTGAACTTTGCGTCTACTACCATATCGCTCTTTTCAAGCTCGGGAAGAGTGAGCTTAAAGTATGCTCTTACACTGCCCATAGTCTCACTGTTGCCGACAAGCAGATTATCCCACGTACTGTAGCCTGCATTCGGATTTGCGGAAGAAACAAAGGAGCTTGAAACAGAGGAGCTGTTCTGCATTATTGCAGGGTCAATAACAACGGGGAATTCTCTGCCCTCCTCGTTCATCCACTCCTCGTCTGCACTTACGGTAAGATAGTATCTGTCATTCTTGTATTCTTCAAGAGAGAAGCTTACAGCTGTGCTGTACTCGTTGTTACTATCATACATAAAGGGAGCCGGAATCTGTGCAAAGGGAGTACCGTCCTCCTTTGTGATAGAGATGCTTCCGTCCTCGCATAACTCAAGGTCAAGCTTTTTAGCCTTTATATCAAAGGTAAAGCTGTAGGAAGAGAGCTTGTCATTTACTATGATATTTTCCTTTATATTGCTACCGCTTATCTCGTAGGAAATATCGACGTTTTCCATAACGGAGCTATATCTGACTGATGAATTTATTTTGTCAAGAGCATATTCATTTTCAGTTTCAGAAAGCACCTTGGGAGCAATACTGAACTTTCCGTCCAAATCAGCTTTATCAAGTCCCCAGGTCAGCTTGCAGCCATCCTTTTCATATTTAAAGAATTTACCTGAAGCGTTCCCGTTTGAAAACTTGATCTTTACGTTATTTTCCTTGTTTACGTAGCCTGCAAAATCGTCTTCATCATCGGTTGCGGCTTCTTCTGTCAGGTTATTGTCTATATCCTGCCAGATACCGCTTTCGTCGAGATAATGCACCGCCGTATCATACCGTGCGGCT
Organism: Ruminiclostridium sp.; assembly: GCA_017408635.1. Lineage (GTDB taxonomy): Bacteria > Bacillota > Clostridia > Oscillospirales > Ruminococcaceae > Ruminiclostridium_E. The sequence continues at coordinate 4,253 of JAFQUH010000024.1, forward strand.
ACAATAGTTCCATCGCTGTACAGAAAATGCTTAGTGTTTTCTGTACGCTTTTCCTTCAGCTCACCGATAAGCACCTTCGGCACTTCGTTACTCTCTTCGTCGTAGTCCCCATCTGATATCACGGTATCATCCGAGGAAAACGCCGAAGAAAAGTCCACGCCTGAATCGGCATAGGCGGTCACAGCTATCTGCAACGCCATCGACATTGCAAGAAAAACGCTTATGACCTTTTTCAGTTTCCTTTTCATGACAATTTCCTTTCTGCCTCTTTGTGAGAGCTTATCATTTTAAAGGTAAAATCGCAGAAACTTACGACTTCTATATTTAATATCGCAGAAAGAATATGTCTTGTTAGATAGATTTTTAAAAAATTTTTTAAAAATTATATCTTTTTGTATACTTGACTAAATTCAAAGGTCTGTTTTTGGTAAATTTACACACCTGAAATTCTTTTAAGGCAGAATACAATAAGAACCGACCTTTCGTTCATCCTGATCTTTTAATTCAGAAGCATTGCGGTATTTTATTTTTTGTGGTATAATCAAATTATCACTTAACCTTTTCGTGGTTGTGTAGAAAAAAGCGGCATAAAATTGCACGCTGATTGCTCATTTGTAGTTTAATAACGGGAGGATAACACTATGACTTTTAAAAAAGGTTTTGGATGGAAAGCCTGCTTTGACAGTAGCAGCGGGAGATATTTCGGTGAACACGGCGGCGTACAGGAATACTATCTCTTTGAGATAACAAAAGAAATGTTTGATAGACTTGACAAGAAAATGCCTGAAAGCGTTGCAAGTAGTATTATGCACGAAGGCAGACGTATGTATATGTCGGTCAACGACCGTTGCGGACCGCCGTATACCATTGTTTTTGATGATGATTATGAAAAGCTCTGTCCTTGGGCAGATGTTGTAAAAAGTGAAGCAGTCTGGTCTGACGAGCTAACTGATGCGGCAGTTGAACTGTTTGAATCTGAAAAGGACAACCGTGAGCAACGAAAGAAGAAACATGAAGCAAGCAGCAAGGAATGATCCTTGTAAAATAATTTATCAAACGAAAGGTGGCAAGGTCTGATCTTACCAGCCTTGCTCGTTTATTTATCACCCAAGCACCACCTACAAGTTAAAAAATCTGTCGACGGCAGGACAGAAAAGGTGTAAAATATCGATATGCAGTTTAATAAAATTCCTACATTTTAAAAAAGGATTCGAGGGGTAAGATATTATGTTTTTCAGCAAAAAGAATGGCAATCAGGCACAAAAATCTGATTTTCAGACGTTAAAGGACATTATCCTTAATAACGACAATCAGGCTGCTATGGATGAGGCTATCAAAAACTGGCAGGTCGATACCGATAAAATCGATAGCTTTATAGATGAGCTTTCAGAAGGCTATAGCGAGCTTTGCATGGACAACGTACCGCTTGCGATCGAGAGCTTATACAAGAGCGATCAGAAAATCAAGACTATGATTTTCTGTATGCTTTTTGAATTTACCTGCATGGATATTCCCTGCGTGACAGCTCTTGAAAGTCTGCCTTTATTCAAGGCAAAGCTCGAATACATATATCACACTCTGGCGGAGGTCTTTACCTGCTGCTATAACGGTATAGGTGACTGTGTGGCTCTGATTATTCTTAATAATGATCCCGAGCTTTCTCTTGCACCGCAGGAGGAAAAACAGCGAATTATCAATGGCGTACAGAAACGACTGGAGCTTTTACACAACTACGTTTCAGAGAACGGTTGCGACAATGACGAAGTAATATCAGCTCTTTCAATTACATTGGATATGGCGGCACGTATCAATAACGATGAAATTATGGCGGTTTTAAGAAAAATATCCCAGCTTCAGTTAGATACGGAAAGCGAATTATTCCTTGTCAAAGCTATGGCTCTTAACAATATGCCCATATCGGCAGAAGCTGTAAACAGATTAGTAGATTTTGACGCAAGCAGACTTTTAAGAATCCTTTCTTCTATCAGTAGAATGGATTTATTAAACGAAAGTAATATTACGCAGGAAAAGATAGCTTATGCAGAGATGAGAAACTGGCTTTCTCATCCGAGCGAATGTGGTGATACTTTAGACAAATTAGAATTTGTGGATACGCTTATCCACAATGAGTATCTGTATTACGTATTCAAGTACACCTCCACCGCACCAAAGCTCCAGGATCGTGGATTTATGATAGGCGTTGCGGGTGGATATGACAAGGATATGATTTCGGATAACGAAACCGGTCACACCTTTTCGGATTTCGAGCCGATAGGAGATAATTACAAGGAGCAGGCTTTAAGCATAATTAAGATGATTTCTGACTACTGGAAGCGTGCGGCAGAGCAATAAATCCAAAATTCACAAAACAATTAATCCGCCCTCGTAAGAGGGCGGATCAGACTGAAGACAAACTCACGCACCGCAAAAATGCTGGTAACTTGTAACGAATTTGTGGATATACACGAAATAGTGATATAAAAGTTTTAGAGAGCCTTAAACGGCTCTCTAAAAGCATTTTTGCTTACTTCGTCACCCCCCCCTCGATGTACTATCTGTACACCTATCGGGGTGGTTGACGATTTTGACCGAACAGGTCAAAATCAATGGCTGACGTGCGTTTTTCATCGTCTGACAGCGTGTAGACAAAGACTTTGTCTACACGCTGATCCGCCCTCAT
>JAFQUH010000025.1 GCA_017408635.1 Ruminiclostridium sp.
CTGATATACTAATATTTGATGACAGCACCTCGGCGCTTGACTTAAGCACAGATGCGGCACTACATAAGGCGCACAAGGAAAATCTCCAGTGCGTTACTATCGTAATGATAGCACCGAGAATAGCAAGCGTTATGAGAGCCGATAAGATATCCGTACTCGACGACGGTCAGATATGCGCTTTCGGTACTCATAAGGAGCTTATGCAGTCAAGTTACGTTTACAGGGATATTTATTTCTCACAGATGAAGAATGAGGAGGGTGAAAACAATGGCTGATCAAAGACCTGCTCCTCAGATGCCAAGAGTGATGGGTAGAGGCGGTCCACCACCCCATCAGAGAATGGCAATGCCTACTGAAAAGGCAAAGGATTCTAAAAAGACAATCAAGAGATTGTTAAGCTACATAGGAAAGAACAAGTATCTTATGGTAACACTTCTTATCATAATGCTTTTCGTTACTCTCCTTAATCTTTTCGCTCCCTTTATTCAGGGTATGGCTATAGATAAGATTACTATATCCGAAAACAGACTTCAGGTAGATCTCGAAGGCATGGTGTTCTGCCTTATAGCACTGCTTTGTGTGTATCTTGCAAACTCCTGCCTTACGTATTTTCAGGGAATAATAGCGGCAAAGCTCTCTCAGACTACAGTGAAAATAATGAGAAAGGATCTTTTTGATAAGATATCCTATCTGCCTATAAAATACACCGACAGCCATCAGCATGGTGATATTATGAGCCGTATGACAAATGACGTGGAGAATATCTCAAATACGGTATCCCAGTCTATAGCTTCGCTGTTCTCGGGTGTGTTAACCCTTATAGGTTGCTTATGCTTTATGCTGTATTATTCTCCGATACTGACGCTTGTGAGTCTTACGACCATTGTACTTACCCTTCTCGTTACCACAAATCTTACGAAGATAATGAGAAAATATTTCCCTATGCAGCAGACCTTACTTGGTAATCTCAATGGTCATATCGAAGAAATGGTAACTGGATACAAGACCGTAGCCGCCTTTTCAAAGGAAGAGGATGCCTGCGAGGAATTCAATAAGATAAGCGACAAGCTCTGTAAAGCGTCTATAAAGGCACAGATATCAGGTGGTGTAATGGGCCCTTGCATGAACGTTATATCAAATATCAGCTTTTTACTTGTGGCAGGCTTTGGTGCCTATTTCCTGATTATTGATTTCAATCCGCTTGCACTTTACGGTGCAATGACGGTAGGTACGATTCAGGCGTTTTTACAGTACACCAAGAATTTCTCCCGTCCTATAAATGAAATCGCTCATCAGTATGCGGCTATCCAGACAGCCATCGCAGGTGCAGAGCGTGTATTTGAGATAATGGATAATCCTCCCGAAGAGGATTTCGGCACCGATACCGACTTTGACGTAGAAAAGGTAAAGGGCGATATCAACTTCAAGGATATCGAATTTGCTTACGTAGAGGGTGAAACCGTACTGAAGGAGTTCGATCTTTGGATAAAGAGCGGTCAGAAGCTGGCTATAGTAGGTGCTACCGGCTCGGGAAAAACTACTGTAGTAAATCTTCTTACAAGATTCTACGACATCGATAAGGGCACTATCACTCTTGACGGGCAGGATATCTTTGAGATTCCTAAAAAGAAGCTCCGTGAATCTATTGGAATAGTACTTCAGGACACCGTGATATTCAACGATACTATTGCACAGAATATAAGATACGGCAAGCTCGACGCTACCGATGAAGAGGTAATAGCGGCGGCAAAGACTGCAAAGGTGGATGTGTTCGCCGAAAAGCTGACCGATGGCTATGATACCATGCTTACAGAAGGCGGTGGTAATCTCAGCCAGGGACAAAGACAGCTTATTGCAATTGCAAGGGCGGTGCTTGCAGATCCTAAAATACTGATTCTCGATGAAGCGACCTCAAGCATTGACACAAGAACAGAGGTTTATATTCAGGAAGCTATGCTGAATCTTATGAAGGGAAGAACAAGTCTTATTATAGCACACAGACTTTCAACCATCCGTGACGCTGATAAGATAGTGGTTCTTGCAGGCGGTAAGGTAGTAGAGGCGGGAAATCACGAAACACTCCTCGCCGAAAACGGCGCTTACGCAAAGCTGTATAATACGCAGTTTGCAGGAATTGCTACATAAAAATCAGAAGATGGGATAAAGTATAATTTTTATTATAATGAAAAAAATGTTGGAGAGAAGCAAAAAAATTTGCAAAATACTATTGAAAAATGAAAGTAAATGTGCTAAAATAATCATTGCGATTGATTTCGTAAATCTGATTGCATTTAATTTTTAAGGAGTGTTCAATATGAGCCGTATGATTGGTACTGTTTCAAGAGGTGTCCGTGCCCCTATTATCAGAAGTGGCGACGACATAGTTGAAATCGTTACAAATTCAGTTCTTGAAGCAGCAAAAGATGATGGTTTTGAAATCCGCGACAGAGATATCGTTGCGATGACAGAGGCGATTGTAGCAAGAGCGCAGGGTAACTATGCGACTGTTGATGATATTGCTGCTGATATCAAAGCGAAGTTTGGCGGAGAAACTGTCGGTGTTATTTTCCCTATATTAAGCCGTAACAGATTTGCTATCTGCCTTCGTGGTATAGCAAAGGGTGCAAAGAAGGTAGTTCTTATGCTTTCTTATCCTTCTGATGAAGTAGGCAACCACCTTGTAAGTCTTGACGCGCTTGATGAAAAAGGCGTTAACCCTTATACAGACGTACTTTCACTTGAAAAGTACCGTGAGCTTTTCGGATATGAAAAGCACACCTTTACAGGCATTGACTATGTAGAGTATTACGAAAATCTTATCCGTGAGTGCGGTGCAGAATGTGAAGTTGTTTTTGCTAACAATGCAAAGGCTATTCTCTCTTATACAAAGAATGTTCTTTGCTGTGATATCCACACAAGAGCAAGAACAAAAAGAATATTAAAGTCTGCAGGCGCTGATATAGTACTTGGTCTTGATGAAATTCTTACTGCTCCTGTAAACGGAAGCGGATATAACGAAAACTACGGACTTTTAGGCTCTAACAAGTCTACCGAAGATCAGATAAAGCTCTTCCCCAGAGATTGTCAGCCCGTTGTTGATGCGATTGCTGCAAAGCTTAAGGCTGCTACAGGTAAGAACGTAGAGGTTATGGTTTACGGCGATGGCGCTTTCAAGGATCCTATCGGTAAGATCTGGGAGCTTGCAGACCCCGTTGTATCACCTGCATACACAGCAGGTCTTGAGGGTACACCTAACGAGCTTAAGTTAAAGTACCTTGCTGATAACGACTTCTCCGATCTTTCAGGTGATGCATTAAAGGATGCCATCAAGGAAAAGATTCAGCAGAAGGACGGCAACCTTGTAGGTCAGATGGTTTCTGAGGGTACAACTCCCAGAAGACTTACAGACCTTATCGGTTCACTCTGTGACCTTACTTCAGGTTCAGGTGATAAGGGTACACCTATCGTATTTATTCAGGGTTACTTTGATAACTACACAACAGAATAAGCCTAAAACCCGCATAGAAATATGCGGGTTTCAGACTGAAGACAAACTCACGCACCGCAAAAATGCTGGGAACTTGTAACGAATTTGTGAATATACACGAAATAATGATATAAAAGTTTTAGAGAGCCTTAAACGGCTCTCTAAAA
>JAFQUH010000026.1 GCA_017408635.1 Ruminiclostridium sp.
TATAGCATTAGCATTGACGTATCCTGCGAGGAAAATTTAATGTTCAGCAGGTATGACGTATGCGTATATGCAGACAATACCAAATTAGGTGTTGTGGAACACGGAACTCATAATATCTTTTCTGCTTCACTGACTAAAGGCACGCACACAATCAAATTTACAGAAGAAGGCAACGAAAGCGTAGACGGCTCAGTCAATATAGTCGTAGACGGCAATAATTCGTTTAAGTTTGAAATCGCATGTAAAAACGACCAAGTGGAAGTTGAATCGAACGCTTCTACCTCTCCTGATACGAGCAAAATCGAAACAGATAAACCTAACACAGACAATAACGGAAATGACGGTGGCAATATTCTTGACGATATTTTTGGAGATTCCCAAACGACAGGACAAAAAAATGCTCTACGAACAGCAAAAAATTATTTAAGTGTAATGTCATTTTCTAAAAAGGGCTTGATTGAACAGCTTGAATATGAGGGATACTCAACAGAGGATGCAACATACGCCGCCGAGAATTGCGGTGCAAACTGGAAAGAGCAATCGCTAAAACATGCTAAATCATATCTGAATACAATGGCTTTCTCTTATAGCGGTCTAATCGACCAACTTGATTACGAGGGTTATTCTGCTGAAGAAGCTACATACGGTGCAGATAACTGTGGTGCAGATTGGAACGAACAGGCGGCAAAAAAAGCAAAGAGCTACCTTGATGTTATGGCTTTTTCAAGGGACGGTCTCATCGATCAGCTTATGTATGAAGGCTTTACCTACGATCAGGCAGTATATGGTGTTACCGCTGTCGGCTACTAATATCTACAGAATACAAACGGCTTGCCGCTCGGCAAGCCGTTTTTTATTTGACACATTATATAAAATATGGTATGATTTAATATAATATAGTTTTCAAAAACCAGGATATCAGACGAAGGATGAATCAGTATGGAAAGAAATTACGGAATAGATTTTTTTAGAATCACCTCAATGTTTATGGTGGTAATTCTGCACGTTATAGATCAGGGCGGCATTCTTTCGACTGTGGCGAAATATTCAGCTGAATACTGGATAGCATGGTTTTTTGAAATCGCCTGCTACTGTGCGGTAAATTGCTTTGCTCTTATCAGCGGATACGTTATGCATAAATCGTCGGCAAGATTTTCAAAGGCTCTTGAGCTATGGTTTCAGACGATATTCTACACAGTACTCTCTTTTATTGTAATAGGAATAATATTCCCCGCCTCTGTAAATTCTGATTCGATTCTTGATGCAATACTTCCCGTTACCAGAGGTCACTACTGGTATATAAGCGCATATTTCGGTATGTATATTCTTTCTCCGCTACTTAACGTTGCAATAAATCATATCGAAAAGAAGGTTTTTCTCCCGATAATTATTGCAATTCTTTTACTTGTTTCCGTTCTTCCGTCTTTTCTCGGAACAGATCCCTATGAAATGAAGAGCGGGTATAGCATGATATGGTTATGCCTTCTTTATATAGTGGGTGCGTTTATTTCAAAATACAAGGTTGCGGAAAAAATAAAAATATCGCAGACGTGGGGTATTGTTGTCGGTGCGCTCTGTTTTACATTTCTTTCAAAATTTATTCCCGAACATACAAGCTATACGTTTTTCAAGGTAGAAACCCGTTCAAATTTTCTGATATCATATACTTCCCCGACAATAGTTCTGATTGCGGTAGCCCTGCTTGTCATTTTCAGCAAACTGACTCTTAACAAAACGGCTGTCAGAATTATAAAGATATTTGCACCTGCAAGTCTTGGGGTTTATCTGATACACGCAAACAAACAGGTATGGGAATACGTGATAAAGGATTTTGCCAAGCCATTTGCAGACGGACTTATTATAATACCGTTTATTTTTCTGTCAGCAGTAGCGATATATATTATATGCAGTATAGCGGAGCTTGGCAGGATAGGGTTATTCAGAGTTCTTAAAGTAAAAAATTTATGCATAGCCGCTGAAGAAAAAACAAAGAAAATCTTTGATAAAATTTCAGACAAGTTCTGAAAACAAAATGGGGTGATATAATGAAAATTAAATATATACTCACTTCCCTATTCTATTTTTTAATATCAGGCTTTATTGCGAACTCCTTTGTGATTATCACAGAAATACCGCATATACTGTTTGCAGTTATTCCAATATTTATTCTTATGAATATAGGTGCAGGAGTTCTCAGCTTAAGAACACAGGAGCATACTCTTAAATACTGCTATCACGGGACTATATTGTTAAGTGCCTTTTATCTGTCGCTAATAGTATCGGTGATCTATCATATAGTGCTTGCTACAAAGCGTCTGCCTGATGATTACGGGACGTTTATCTGGAGCGCAGTTATCTGTGTAATCGTTCATTTCATAATATTCTGGAATGGAATAATCTGCGTATATCTGACGTCTACACAGCTTGGTATCAAAACAAGGGTTATCGGAGTTATATGCGGAATGATACCGATAGCGAATTTAGTAGCCTTGTTTTTCATTATAAAAACTACCGCAAGCGAGGTTTTCTTTGAAGTACAGAAAGAAAAGCTCAATAAGAAAAGACAGAAGGATAAGATCTGTGCAACAAAATATCCGATCCTTCTGGTACACGGAGTGTTCTTCAGGGATTCAAAATTTTTTAATTACTGGGGTAGAATACCGAAGGAGCTTATTACTAACGGGGCGACTGTATTCTATGGGAATCAGCCCTCTGCCGCCGCTGTTTCAGAATGTGCGGTATATATAAGGGACAGAGTGCAGGAAATAATAGACAAGACGGGCGCTGAAAAGGTCAATATCATTGCTCATTCAAAGGGCGGTCTTGACTGCAGATACGCTATTGCAAAGCTGGGAATTGAGGGAAACGTGGCTTCGCTCACTACTATAAACACCCCTCACAGAGGGTGCTTGTTTGCAGATTATCTGTTAAGCGGAATTTCGCCCGCTATAAAGGACAGAGTTGCAAATACGTATAACTCGGCATTAAGGAAATTCGGCGAAGCGGATTCCGACTTTTTAGCGGCGGTAAGCAATCTGACAGACAGATATTGCAGTGAGCTTAATAATGAGCTTGTCGAACCGAAAAGCTTTTTCCGTCAGAGTGTAGGCTCGGTGCTGACCAAGGCAAGCGGCGGCACCTTCCCTCTTAACTTTTCCTATCATTTAGTTCATCTTTTCAGCGGAGCAAATGACGGACTTGTAAGCGAGGAGGCTTTTCGTTGGGGAGAAAATTATATCAGCTTAAAGCCTACGGGAAAAAGAGGTATTTCCCACGGCGACGTGATAGATCTGAACAGAGAGAATATCAAGGGCTTTGACGTAAGAGAGTTCTACGTGGGGCTGGTGAGCGATCTGAAGAACAGAGGGTTGTAATAATAGCAAGACCATCGATTTTACTTGATGGTCTCAGCGTGTAGACAAAGCCTTTGTCTACACGCTGTCAGACGATGAAAAACGCACGCAGACGAGGAAACTGACGCCGTCGGCGTACGAACGGCAAGGATGCCGTAAAGCGA
>JAFQUH010000027.1 GCA_017408635.1 Ruminiclostridium sp.
AACGTAAGATATGTGGACGATATGTTCACAGGCTGCTCAAAGCTTAAAAACATAATGACACCCAAGATAAACAACAAGATAACGATAGTTCTCCCTGATTTTGCTACATATTACGATACAGACGGAAACGAATATACAAACCTCCCTGTAACTACAGGCACAGGCAAGTCACTCGTTGCAAAGCACGAATTTACAGTAAACTACGGCGGTGTGCTGAAAAACGAAACCCAGCTTGTTTCCGACGGAGAAACAGCCGTGCTGAAGGATCCCGTAGTCGATGGCTACATATTTATGGGATGGTTTAAAAACAGCGATTTCACAAGTGAATTCAACGCAGAATCCGCTATAACGAAGGATACCGAAATATTTGCAAAGTTCGTTGACTACAACAGCGATATGAAGGAAATTGCCGATGCGATTGCCGATATCGAAAAGTCAATGGATAATCTTGATAAGGCACTTGATACAAAGGCGGACGCCGCAGATCTCGCCGCAGCCGTTACCGAGCTTGACAAGGCAAAGAAGAATATCCAGACTCTCTTAAGCCAGATGGACGATTATGCCGATGCTGACGAAAGCCTTGAAAAAAGACTTAACAGCAAGATAGAAAAGGCTGATGCCGCTATCAATAAGGCAATCGACACTCTTACCGACAGAGTTACCTATCTTGAATCTGAAATCAATCAGGCAAAGACAAACATCACTACCAACGTAGGTAGTATCGCAACACTCACAACAAACCTTGTAGCTCTCAATTCAGCTCTCAATGACCTTAATGATAAGGTAATAGACGATTACGCTACCAAGAGAGAGCTTAACGAGGCTATCAATACCGCAACAAATACCATAAACAAGACGATAGAATTACTTACAGGCCGTGTAACGACTCTTGAAAAGGAGCTTACAAATGCCAAGTCTGATATAAAGACAAATGCAGGAGATATCGCGGGACTTACAACGGGACTTGCAAATCTCAGGACCGCTCTCACAGCTCTTGACGATAAGATGACTGATGAGTATGCAACAAAGAAGGAGCTTGCAGACTCCATCAAGTCAGCAACTGACACGATCAATGCTACGATAGACGCCCTTGCCGCAAGAGTAGAAACTCTTGAAAAGGGACTTGCTGATGCAAATCAGAATATCGATATCAATAAGAGTGATATAAACGTGCTTAAGACTGACGTTGATAATATCAAGGAATGGAAGGAAGAAGCACAGACAATACTCACAGCCCTTCAGGGACTTACAACTCTTCAGGGAACGGAAATTGCCGATCTCAAGAATGCGGTAAAGGATCTCCAGTCAGAGCTTGACGCATCAAACGTAAAGATCAATGCCGCAGAGCTTAAGATTGCCGCATTAGAAGGCAGAGTAGACGTTCTCGAAATTGCAGATCAGAATCTGCAGTCCGCTATCGAGGCTCTTGAAAAGGCTATGGCTGACAAGGCTGACGCGGCAACTCTCAATGAAAAAATAGCAGAGCTTAACGACGCTATTGCCGCCGCAGAGGCTATTACAAAGACCTACACCGACGATAAGGTCATCTACCTTTCAAACGTTATCGCACAGTCAAAGGCTGATGCAATAAAGGCTGCCGAGGAAATGGTGAACAAGGCAACCGCAGATCTTCAGACTGCAATTGATAAGAAGGCTGATATCGATACCCTCAATAAGAAGGTAGACACTCTCAATAGTGCTATTGCAACCGCAGAGGCTACTGCAAAGGCATACACCGATCAGAAGGTGACAGACCTCAATACCGCTATCACCTCCGCAAAGAAGGATGCAGTAGATGCGGCAAAGAATCTCGTAAACGATGCTAAGACAGAGCTTAAGGAAGCGATAGATAAGAAGGCGGACGGCACAAAGGTCAACTCCTCTATTGCCAACCTGCAGAATGCTATTGCGGCACTCCAGAAGGCAAGTGACGATTACATAGACGCCGATGCGGCGCTTAAGTCAGAGCTTGAAGTCGCTATCGAAAGTGCAAAGCAGGAAGCTATCGAAGCCGCAAAGGGCTATGCTCCCTACATCGGAATAAACGGCAACTGGTGGATAGGCGACAGCGATACAGGTGTAAACGCCAGCGGTATCAAGGGTGATACAGGTAACGGTATCGCAAACGTAACCACTGAAAAGAAGGATGGCATAACAACAGTTACCATTACCTTCACAGACGAAACGAAGGATCCCGTAATCTTCACCATCGCAGACGGTGTAAAGGGTGCTGACGGTGTTGGTATTTCAAAGATTGAAAAGACCGCAACCGACGGCAACGATGATACTTATACTATCACCTTCACGAATAACAAGACCTTCAAATTTACAGTAACCAACGGTAAGGATGGTAAGGACGGACTTACACCCTTTATCGGTGACAACGGCAACTGGTGGATAGGCGAAACCGATACAGGCGTAAAAGCGGCGGCTGACAGCTCTCCCTTTGGCGCAGGAAACGGCGGAGCTAATATCTTCGTAATTATCGCAATCGTAATTGCCGCACTTGCTCTCATCGGTAATATCGTTCTTCTTGCATGGACTCTTAAAAAGAAAAAGCCTAAAGCAACTGTAACAACTACAGATACCGATAGTGAATAAACTTAAAAGGGAGAGCTACGAGCGTGGCTTTCCCTATGTGTTTTTATATTTGACAAAACCCTGTTTGATTCGCAGATTTCCGAATACTTGACTGATAAAAAGGAGAATGGATACCGATGAATGATATCAAGAACGGTTTTTCGATAACTCAAGATGGATCCGTACAATGCAGGTCATCTCGCTATACCTGTGATACAACTATTAATAATGAAGAATTCCATTTTTCACCGGGGCTTAATGTTCTGAAGGGAGATATAGATGAAAGCTGGGCAATAAGCTATCTTTTATCTATGTATAGCGAAAAACCAAAGGATTTTATGTTGTATTCCCCGCCCGAAATTGTGGTAGAAGATAATAGGATTCCCTTAAGCGAACTTTCCGAGTCTGTATGCTATATTGATGAATGTTATAGCCTGTTCAAAAGCAAAAAACAAGTAAAAAGCCTGATAGAAAAGGGAATAGCGTCAAGCAACAATAAAATGACTGCAGATGAAATTATACAGATTTTTTCACTGGAACGGCTTGACAGACGGATAAGTTATTGCGGCAATGAGAAATGGCGTTCTATGTGTGCAATAGGCTGTGCGTACGGGAAGGATATATTCTGCTTTCCCTGGATAAGCAGGAAGATGGGAAAGTACTATCAGGGACACTTAAAGAAAGTGATAAGCGAGCTTTGTAAGCTACAGAAAATAATAATATTACCCACAAATTGCGACGAATCGGATTTTCTGTGAGGCAAATAAGAGATAAGGTCGCATTAGAAATAAAGTGATGATCTGAAGGATTTTAAAATAATAGCATCAAACCAAAATCAGCAACCACGTCGGTTGCTGATTTTTTCCTTTGCTCTCATAATTATCACCTTTTTATTGCCGATAAAATAACAATCCGCCAGCCGACTTTCATCGGTTGGCGGTTGTCATTGTGTGTTGCGGATAGTTGTGCATTGTTATGCTACAGTCTTTTCTGTGCTGTAAACTGTTATCGTTTCTGTCTGATTGCCGTAATAGAACGTGAAATCTGTAACCATACGATATGTACCGCTGTCAAGATTGTACATCTTGTTTATTACGGTGGCTTCATTTGAATATTCGGTGGTCGTCCAGCTTGCATTATCTACTCTGAAGAATATACCAAGAGCCCAGTGCTTTTCTAAGGTCTGCACCATAGTTATCTTGGTTACGCCGGAAAGTCCTGTCGCTACACTTTCGCAGTTGGCTGTATTTCCATTTATAATCGTAAGATATGACCTTACATCCGTAGCATACTGATAACGGGGTGTAACGTTATATTCTTCGGTTGCTTCAGCAGAAGCGGATATGCAGAAACAGAAAATCATTGACAATGCAAGAATAACAGATAATAATCTTTTCATCGCTTTTTTCCTCCTTTCTTCCGTATTGAGATTGCTCTCTATATTATATAACGCTTTAAGAAGGATAAATGTTAGATGAAAATTAAAAATTTTTAAATTTTTTATTTGTACAAAAATTATGCGAAATTTCTGTATCGATCCGCTTACATATTCCGACCTTTCTTGACTTATATATCCTTGTGTGGTATTATCTATTATAGTACTTTGAATAAAGGAAGTGTAACCGTGCTTGCATTTTATATGTCCCTTGTGGATGATGAAAATGAGAAAAGTATTATAGAAGAATTATATAAAACAAACAGACGGATAATGTATTCCATTGCCTATAGCTGTCTGCACAGTCCTCAGGACGCTGAAGATGTAGTTCACGAGGCGTTTCTGGTTGCTATAAAAAATAATAAAAAATTTTTTTCAATTCCATCTAACAAAAGAGCCCCTTATCTCGATGTTATAGTTAGGAACCTGTGTTATTCCATCCTGAGAAATGGAAAACCTGAGGAGCTTACAGGTGAAGAGGATATAAGTGAGGATGAGGCAAACCCTGAGGAAGAAGCTATTTCCAATATAGAAGGTGAGCGCCTTATGGAGCTTATAAGCGGTCTGCCCGAGGGACAGAGGGACGCTATGTACCTTAAATGCCGTTTCGGCTTTTCTGATGAAGAAATTGCTACCTCTCTTTCGATAAGCAACAGCTCTGTCAGAAACAGGCTCTTCCATGCACGAAAAGCCATGAAGAAAAAACTGGACGAAAATTAAGAGGAGAGTTTTATGGACGAATTATTATGCAAAGCCTTTGACGAGGTATACGAACACGAATTTGATAAATACAAGATAAAGAGATTTCATGTTTTTTCATTAAGACACCGTAGGATGATGAAGAAGCTATTCAAAGAGCTTGAAACGAAAAGAGAAACGGAATCTCCTTCCACCGCTTATCACTATAGCGTAAAAAGAAAACGCCCTGCGCTCCTTATTGTAGCTATTATCTTTTCGGTATTGCTGTCTGCAACTGCGGCGGCGTATGCAGTCTATAGCTTCGGCTTTAAGAAACAGCCTGATCACACTATTGTCTTTTCGGAGAATATTGAAGATGCGCCTGCTATAATAGAATATCAGTATATAGTTGATCCTCTGCCTGATGGCTTTAAAGAAAGTAGAAGAAATATCGGTGTAGCTATTGCCAATGTTACATATAAAAACGGTGACGAATATTTTACTGTAGAACAGGATGTAAAGAAGGAATACAGAGCCAACTACAATACAGAGGGATATGAAATCGAGAAAACGAAGGTAAACGGATATGACGGATTTTATATAGGTTTCGGTGAGATTTCCACTCTTGTCTGGGATAACGGCGATTATATCCTTGAACTGCAAGGCACCTTCGATAAAAGCGAACTGCTGGAGCTTGCAAAAAACGTAAAGGCTCAGGAGATTTTAAAATAATGAATGCGGGCTGACCGAAAGGTCAGCCCTCAGCGTGTAGACAAAGTCTTTGTCTACACGCTGTCAGACGATGAAAAACGCACGTCAG
>JAFQUH010000028.1 GCA_017408635.1 Ruminiclostridium sp.
ACCTTGATGAACCGGAACGTGTGGATGAATATTATCAGATCACAAATGCCGGTAATCTGATGTGGTTTGCAAGTCAGGTAAATGAAGGACAGACTGCTATCAACGCAAAGCTTACAGCGGATATTGATATGAACGGCATCGACTGGACGATTATGAGTAGCTTTGCGGGTACATTTGATGGTAATGGATATACGATTTCCGGATTGAATGGACATAAGGCTGATACAGGGGATACACATGGTTTTATAAGAACCCTTGCTGACGGTGGTGTTGTAAAGAATCTTACTTTTACGGAAGCAGATATATGGAATCACGAAGGTTCCGGTGCAATTTCGGCGGTAATCGTTTATACAAATAATGGTACTGTTGAGAACTGTGTGGTTAAAAGCTCTTTAATTCAGCATGGTAATTATGATGCGTTAGGTGTTGTAGTAGGTGTAAATGGCGGAACAATTCGTAACTGTGCTTCGATTTCCAACACAATGACAAGAAGATTTAGTTCAGCGAAAGATATTTGTGGTTTTGTATGGTCTAATAGCGGAAGTATTGAAAATTGTTTCAACTATGATTGTACCTATCAGAATGGTTCTAATCGTTATGCATTCACCGGTATAAACAACGGAACCATAACAAACTGCTATTATTATGAATCATCAGAAACAATTTCAGATACAGTAGTAGATGCAAAGACAGCAGACCAGTTTGCAAGCGGCGAGGTTGCATATCTTCTTCAGTCAACACAGACAGCAGATGAGGAAACAGGCATTGTTCCGCATGTATGGGGACAGACGCTCACAGGTGAAAATAAACAGGCTTGTCCTGTTTTAGGCAGTGCAAAGGTTTACTATGGCTACACAGCTTGCAATAGTACCGAAAAAAGCTATTCAAACAGTGAGATCGGTAATGAAAAGCCTCAACATATTTTTGAGGAAGATTCAAACGGCTTCTGTACAGTCTGCGGTGCTTATGAACAGCCTGAAACAGATGAAAACGGCGTTTATCAGATTTCAAATGCAGGAGAGCTTTACTGGTTTGCGGAATATGTAAACGCAGGAAATACTTCTGCAAATGCTGTTCTTACAGCTGATATCGTTGTAAACAGCGGTAAAGTTGCAGAATGTAACGGCACAAAGGGTGCAGGATGGAAAGACTGGACACCAATCGGTAACTATTTAAACAAATACACAGGTACATTTGAAGGTAACAACAAGACAATCAGCGGACTTTATTTCAATGATACAACTGTAGAGTATGTGGGACTTTTTGGCTACATAGGATCGAATGCAAAAATAAAGAATGTTGGTGTTGTAAATTCATATTTTAAGGGAAAAGGTTATGTCGGCGGCGTGTGCGGTTATATCGGTAATAGTACTATAATCACAAACTGCTATAACAAAGGCAGTGTCAGCGGAGGCGATTCTGTCGGCGGCGTGTGCGGTAGAAACTTCAAAGGCACAATAACAAACTGCTATAACAAAGGCAGTGTCGGTGGAAATGAGGATGTTGGCGGCGTATGCGGTTATAACAATAGTGGCACAATCACAAACTGCTATAACACAGGCAGTGTCACAGCAACAGGAGATAGTGCTTATGTCGGCGGCGTGTGCGGCTATAACTACATTGGCACAATCACAAGATGCTATTATGACAATACTGTTTATACAGGAAATGCGGTTAGAAAAAATGTTGGCGGTACAGTCGGAGCTGATGTTCTCGGTAAATCAACAGCACAGTTTAACAGCGGTGAGGTTGCATATCTCTTAAACGGTTCTACAAGCGAAAATGTGACTTGGTATCAGACATTGGAAACAGATACATATCCTGTGCTTGATAGCAAACATGGTATAGTATATTCTGTATTCAAGTGCGATGGAACAACACCAGCCGGATATAGCAATGTAAACGAGCCTGTCCACGATTATACACATACAGTAGTACCTCCTACTTATTACGAGGAGGGCTACACGTTACACGAATGTGTCGGCATGGATGATAGCTACGAGGATAACTATACGGATAAGCTGGTATTACCCGCAATTTCCAACCTTGCATTAAAGTCAAGAAACTACAACAGCATTACTTTAAGCTGGGCTGAAAATGAAGCCGCTTCAGGCTACATCCTCCAGCAGTACAAAAATGACGCATGGGTTAACATTGCAAATATCAAGGATAATGCAACCACAAGTTATCAGATAACAGGACTTGCCGCTAACACAAGCTACAAATTCAGAGCGGTAGCCTACGTAACAGACGGAAAAAGCACAGCTTATAGTAGTTACACAAGCGCCCTGACAATCTCCACCGCTCCCGCAATGACAACAGGCTTTGCGATTACAGGCAGAGGTAGTGATTTCTTAACTATCACCTGGACAAAAAATGCGGGTGCAAGCGGTTACATAATTCAGGAGCAGGTAAATGGTGTCTGGAAGAACGTTGCTTCTATCAAGGGTAATGCAACGACCTCCTACAAAGTAGCAAACCTTCAGCCAAATAGTTTCCACCGCTACAGAATGGTAGCATATAAGACCGATTCTAACGGCACCTGCTACGGCAAGTACACAGGCTCTGTTCCCGGATATACTGCACCTGCGATGGTAAGCAATTTCAAAGTATCGGGTATCGGTGCTGACAGTCTTACAGTAAGCTGGGATAAGGTGACTTCGGCAAATGGCTACGTAATTGACATCTACAGAGATGGCAAGTGGAGTCAGCTTGCGAAGATTACTTCCAATGCTACAACATCGTATAAGGCAAGCGATCTTACTCTTGGCACTACATATAAATTCAGAATCAAGAGCTATGCTACAAACGGCACTCTTACAATCTACAGTACCTATAGCTCCGCTATTTCAGGTGTTCCCACTTTATCAAAGGTTGAAAATCTTCGTATGACAAACAGAGGCACAGACTTTATCTCTGTGAGATGGGACAAGAACGAATCCGCTGACGGATATATGGTATATATCTACGACGGCACGAAATGGACTTGCGTAAAGACTCTGACTACAGCCTCTTCAGTATCCCATAAGATTACGGGACTCGCATCAGGTAAAGCATACAAGGTTACCGTAAAGGCGTTTAAGACTGTGAATGGTAAAAAGTTCATTTCTGATACGGCTACAATTTCAGCAAATACTCTTTAATAAACAAATATCCGCTTTCGGAAAACCGAAAGCGGATTATCTTTTATTCTGTTATAAGCTCGCCGCTGTCTGTCACAACGCCGTAGGTCGCTTTAAGTCTGACTATCGGGACCGGATAGAAATCGAGATTTTTTGTATTCACGGTATGTCCCTCTGGATGTACCGTAAGAGTTATATGCGGGTTATCGATATTCTGAAATAAGCGGTAAAGCTCCTTGTTATCAGTTTCTATCTTTACTGATACTCCCTCGTTTTCATCGTCATAGCCGTAGCCTGTGACGATAATATTCGCCACAGTACCTACAAGACTGTAGTCGGCTACAGTCGGCTTGTATAAAAAGGTTATATGCGGCCTTTTTATCACTCTTTCAAATCTGCCTTTTGTTATATGTCCGATATTACTCCACATATAATCAAGATCTAAAAACAGTCCCGTATAATGAATTTCGTTTTTTCTGTTCATATGTTTCTCTCATTCAGTATAACGTAGTCTATCTCGCTTTTGTCGGGGGCTTCGAAAACGGAAAGGACTTTATTTTTCAGTCCCTCATCCACGTAGAAATCAGAACCACCCTCGCCCTTTTCTATTCTCTCGTTGCGCTCCTTTATATTTCTCTCCCAATCCGAGTCGGAAATGCTGATAAAGTACATTGAATAGCTTACGCCGTTTTCAGACAGAAAGGATTTTATATTTCTTCTGTCCTCTTTTGTCCAGAAGCCCCAGTCAAGAATTACGTTAGTTCCCGTCTTTACTATATCAACGGCTTTTTTACGAAGGTAAAGATTCACCTTATCTACAAATTCAAGGTAAAAATCTCCCTGCTCGTTATTTATGAGTATTTTGGTGGCTTCGTCGGTGGAGAGTATAACGGCATTTTTCTCTTTGGCAAGCCTTTTTGCATGATAGCTTTTGCCGCTGCATATCATACCGCACATTAAAATAATTTCCGCCATATTATTCCTCGAAATAAGATTTATATTCTATGGACAGGCTACTGTCGGGGAAAAGATGCTTATGAAGCTGTACAAAATAGTCATCGGTCATACTTGCGATATAATCGGCAACTATCTGATTAGGCTCTTCGCTTAAATAATCATAATCCTCGTAGTACTTAAGTCCTTCCTTTATATAGGCTATATGATGCTTGTAAATTATCGAATCCTCCTTATGATGAGTTACGTCATAAAGCAGGCTGTAATATATATCCCTGAACATCGGGCTTATGGTATTATCATAAAGCTCGTTTGAGGCAGGGCTTAAATAGATATGAGTATAGTTGTCACGCTTTGCCTTGCTGATAGCCTTGTAGGTGTCATCGCTGAGCTTCAGATAATCCTTTCCGTAGCTGTTATTTACTATATCCACAACGAGATTATTTATTATCTCTGCGTTGGTATTTCCTATTGCTGAAAGCTCGTCAAATCTGAAATTCTCATCTATCATCCTTGCTATTACGGCATCCTGTCTGTCTTTACCAACGTAGGCTATAATATCGCAGATTCGTACAACGCAGCCCTCCAGCGTCATAGGGACAAGGGCTTTTATTGCTTCTCCCCCTGATACGTAGCAGCTTTCTACCCTGCTATCATATTCGGTAAAGCCGTCAAGAGCGGCGGGGCGGTATTCGTTCATTTCAAATTCGCCGTTGTGACACAGTACGCCGTCTAATACCTGAAGGCTGACGTTTCTTTTATAAAGAATATCCAGCACTCTTGTGCTATGTACGTTATGATTGAAGAATCTGCCCGTTTCCTCCTGCAAAAGTCCGCTTAAGAATCTTTCACCAGCATGACCGAAGGGAGTATGTCCTATATCGTGACCAAGGGCAATCGCCTCAATGAGATCAAGATTAAGTCCCAGCAGTCTACCGATATTTCTCGCTATTCTCGATACCAGCTGAACGTGAAGTCCCCGTCTTGTGATATCGTCATTATGATAAAGGGAAAATACCTGCGTCTTATCGTTATAACGATTGTATAAGGGCAGATGAAGTATCTTATCTATATCACGGGCATAGGAAGGGCGTAATACGTTATTCTTATCCCTTTCCATATTTCTTCTTATTGCATTTTCGTCAAGGGCTCTGTAGGGATTTGCTATATTATTCTGTCTGTCCTGTATTATCTGCTGTTCTATTTCGGGCAGCAGCTTACGGTAATTCATTGTCGCCATATATAACTCCAGATTGCTTTTTTTAATATCAGTATAGCATAAATCGGTTAATTTTGCAATATAACCCACCACTAAATAAAACACCCGATACATATCGGGTGTTTCGGTTTATATGCTCATAATATAGGGAAGGTACGTTCCTACGTCGGAAAGGGCGTTTTCGGTAGTCATACCTACAAACACGTCGGTAGCTCCCTTTTCTATGCAGAAGTTTATAATATTGAAGTTGCAGTATCTTACGTCAATTACGTAAATTTCTTCAAAGGAAGAGGTAAGACAGGGAATCATTGCGCTGGGGTAATCATCCTTCAGCACTACGAGAGTTCTGTCGTTATCCACGTCTGTTTTGATATGCTTTATATAGCTATCGGCAACCATGAAAAGGCTGTAAAAGGCATCGGATCTGTAGTCGCTTTCAGGCATAAGAGGATAATCGAACTGATACTCCATATCGGCGTTGTAATAGTCTACCGTAAAATCATTCTGGGGTACGTAATAGGTGAAGGTTTCGCCCTCGTACATAAGTCCGTCATATTTTGTATTGAGATACACAGAGCCGAGGCAATCCTCCTCGCCCTTGCGGTAGCTGTCAAGAGATGCGAAGGGAACGTCAGCAAGTTTTGCCAGTTCCTCTGCCGCATAGTAGGCGCCCAGCTGCTGCCAATGGCAGTCACGCAGGAAGAATATATCCTCATCCACGTGGGGAGCAAGTACGTTTAAGGTATCTATTACCTTTATGTTCTTATCCAGCTGATTCTTTATAAACGTAGCATCCGCCTGTTCGGAATAGGTAACCTCGTTCAGCTCCACAGGAGTGATGAAGGTATTCTGTGTAAGAGCGGTCATACTGTAGATGTTCATAGAAGGAAGCTGTGCGGCAAGGGAATTCAGCGCACCTGCATAGTCCTTTGCATAATCTCTGTCACCGTTATATAACACGCCTGCATATAACGTGCCAAGACTGTTGTATACTATCTGATTCCCCTCGTGATATAACACCTCTGCGCCGGGATCGGTGGGAGTCATAAAGCTACCTGCAGGCTTTGTTTCCTCGGGTGCGGGAGCAGAGGTTTCAGAAGAACTGCTATCGGTATTTTCGGAGCTTTCTGGTGCGGGTGCGCTTTCATCCTCGGTGGCAGGCGGCGGAGTAACGATAACGATAGGCTTTGTAGACTGGGTTGTAACCTCGGTCTGACTTGCACCGCTTTCTACCTTATTTACGTCGCCGACGATGGTAACACCGTCAAGAGAGAAACCGAACAGACTGCGGAAGGTTGCACCGAACTGCTTGAGATCATCTCTCATAGGTACTGTATCGTTAAAGAAATTGCTTATATCTTCGGTAAATTTACCGCTCCAGTAGTCACCCCAGGTAAACTCGGGGAAGGTTGCAAGAGGTCTTTTTTCAGACTCGGAAATAGTAGGTCTGGGGAGTACGAGAAGGCATACCACCAGCACTGCAAAAATCCCGCCGCATACGCCGATATTTATTTTCTGGATGAGCTTCTGCTCGGGAGAGTTCTTATCGGGTGCGGGATTCTTATTAGAGCCCTTGCCCTTCTTATTTTTTCCGCTGTCCTTTGTTCTTCTGCCCATTGCCGCTTCCGGCTCGCTTGCAGAAACCTTTATAGTCTTGTCCTTCTTTTCGGACTGATTTTCCTTCTGCTTTTCTCTGTATATCTTTTCTATTTCTTCAAGCTCTGTGCTTTTGTCTTTTTTATTTTCAGCCATATTTACTCTCCTTTCCTTTAAAACTGCCAATAAATGAAGGGATTATTGGTGGCATTTACAAGTAATATACTGCTCATGAGGAATGCCGCTACGTTGAATACCGTCTGACCTGCGCCGAAAAGTATCGCAAGCTTTGCATCCTCCATCTTTTTCTTGATAAAGGGGATAACAGGCAGACAGAAGATGATGCAGGCAATGAATAGCCACAGATTTGCGGTCATACTCTGAAGAGATATCTTGTCTGTGAGAGAGTTGCCGTTAACGCCTATGAGATTTCCCATAAAGGTGGTGAGCTTACCGAAATCGGTAAAGTAGAAGATACCGAAGCCGACGATTATAACCAGCTTACTGTAGATATGGGTTATCGCAAGAGGTATCTTTTTGAGTCTTTTTGCGCCTATCATTCTTTCAATCAGGATGAACAGACCGAAGTAGAGTCCCCAGATGATATAGTTCCAGCTTGCTCCGTGCCAGAAGCCTGTGCAGAACCATACTAAAAAGAGATTGAGGTACTTTCTTCTCTTGCCGAAGATAGGGAGATAAAGCACGTAATCACGGAAGAAGGTGCCGAGGGAAATGTGCCATCTCTGCCAGAATTCCGTTATATTCTTACTGATAAAGGGATAGTTGAAGTTTTCGTCAAAGTGGAAGCCGAATATTCTGCCGATACCGATAGCGATATCCGAATAACCCGAGAAATCAAAATAAACCTGCATAGCGTATACTATAACGGTGTACCAGGTACCGAGTACGGATAATTCTCCGAGATTTCCGTTTTTAAAGAAGCTGTCTACGATAACGCTTAAGTTGTTTGCTAAAATAACCTTTTTACCAAGACCAACGCAGATTCTTGTGATACCGTCGCTGATATCGGACATTGATATCTGTCTGTCGTCGATCTCCTTTTCGATAACGCTGTATCTTACGATAGGACCTGCTACAAGCTGGGGGAACATTGAAATATACATAAGCAGCTTTGCATAGCTTTTCTGTACCTTGATAGTACCCCAGTAGCAGTCTATTACATAGGAAAGTATCTGGAAGGTAAAGAAGCTGATACCGATAGGCATTTCTATTTTTGGTACAGGCAGATCAACGGGGCTTATCGCATTGAAGTTTTCTACAAAGAAGCCTGTGTACTTGAAGAACAGTAAAACGCATATATCGAAGATTACCGCCACCGCCATTGTAATGGTGGCGTTTTTGGTATTCTTCCATTTTTCTATAAGGAGTCCCGCCGCATAGTTTATGCCTACGCTTCCCAGCAGGAGAAATACCCACACAGGCTCTCCCCAGGCGTAGAA
>JAFQUH010000029.1 GCA_017408635.1 Ruminiclostridium sp.
ACATTTCCTTTATAAAATCTTGTGGCAATTCAAAATAATAAAAGGCTCGCAATCTCCGTATTACACGGGGTTTGGGGCGAAGCCCCAAACAAGGTCGCAGGGGCGGTAGCCCCCGATTTTTCCCCCCTTTCCTCAGGGGAAAGGGGGTTAGGGGGATTGGGGCTATAACAACCCCGAGCGTAGCGTCAAATTTCAATTTGCAACTCCTAACAAAAATTCGGGCGTTCTGTGAACGCCCGATGCTTTTTATTAAAGAGTATTTGCTGAAATTGTAGCCGTATCGGAGATGAGCTTCGTACCGTCTACGGTCTTATAAGCCTTTACGGTGATTTTATAAGCCTTGCCGCTTGCAAGTCCCGTAATCTTATGAGATACGGAAGAAGCGCTGGTAAGTGTCTTTACGCAGGTCCACTTCGTACCATCGTAAATATACACCATATATCCGTCGGCATTTTCATTCTTGTCCCATCTTACAGAGATGAAGTTCGTGCCACGGTTGGTCATACGGAGGTTTTCTACCGCCGCCACCTTTGTAGTTGCTATGACAGGGGAGCTATAGGTGCTGTAAATGGTGAGTGTGCCGCTAGTGGCATAGCTCTTGATTCTGAATTTGTAGCCTGTAGCCTCTGCAAGACCGCTGGCTTTATATGATGTGGTAGCGTTTGAAGTGAGCTTTGCCAGCTGAGTCCACTTGCCGTTCTTATAGATATCTATTACATAGCCGTCAGCGGATGCAACCTTTGTCCAGCTTACCGTGAGAGAATTCGGTGCGGTAGCAGAAATTTTAAGACCGCTTACCATTGCGGGTGCCGTGTAGCCTGAAACAGAGCCTGTATACTTGCCGTAGCAGGTACCGTTTGCATCAGTCTTATAAGCTACCATTCTGTAACGATGGAGGGAGTCTGGCTGAAGTCCCGTTATTTTATAGGAAACTGTCGCATTGCCCTTTACAGTTGCAATGTTTTTCCATGCGCCGTTTACCTGCTCCTGAATAACGTAGCCTGATGCGCCCACATTCTTTGTCCAGCTGAGAGTAAGATAATTACTTCCTCTGCCTGTAATTGCAAGTCCCGTTGTCATTGCGGGAGCGGTTGAAACAGCCATTGCAGAGGTGTAGCCGCTATAAGCGGTCTGAGTGCCGTTAGTTACGTATGCCACCGCTCTGAATCTGTAGGTCGTGTTTGCCGCAAGACCTGTCACCTGATAGCTTATTGTGGAATTATTCTTGATATTTGTTATATTTGTCCACACGTCATTTTTCAGCATCTGGATTATATAGCCTGAAGCCTCGCCGTTTTTGGTCCAGCCTAAGGTAACGCTGTTGTAGTTTCTTGACTTTAATGCAAAGCCGGAAACTCCGGAAAGAGTCAGCTTGCCTACATAGGTATCCTTGTAGCTATAATCACAGTTTTTACAATCGTGAAGGGTATAACCCTGATTGAAATAGTCGGGAGCGACTACTTTATCGGTACAGCTATGACCTGTAGCGGGAATAACCGTTACAGAAGTCGTGGCGTTACATCCTTCTCTTGTGCAATGCTTTGACTTACTGCCATCGGTAGTGCAGGTAGCAGCCTTATCTACAGTGTAGCTTGATGAATAAACGTGATCGGTCGTTACGTTGATACGTGAGGGTGCGCTTGTCAGCTTTTCAGTTCCGCTTGTCGTGTAGGCGGTTACTGAAAAAGCATAATCGGTGCAGGAAGAAAGACCGCTTACAGTATAGGTACAGGATGTGGTATCTGCGAGCTTTACCCATGCGCCGTTCTTGTACTGTTCGATGATATATCCTGTAGCGGAGCTGTTCTTATCCCAGCTTAATGTAACGGAAGCCGAAGAACTTGCACTTACCTTGAGATTTGCAACAGATGAAGGGATTATCTTGTATGCGATGTTGTTTGCTTTTGCAAAGCTAAGGGCATAAGAACCCTCGCTGCAGTTTATAACGACATTTGCACAATTGTTAAAAGCGGTAGCGTCAATACTCGTAACGCTGTCAGGAATAAAAACGTTTGTAAGGAGCTTGCTATAGGCGAAGGCTTCCTTGCCTATAGTTTCAACGCCGTCGCAGATAATTACCGTAGTGAGAGAATTGCAGTAATAGAACGCCATTTCGTCTATTTCTGTAATACCGCCGCCTATAGTTATAGTCTGTGTGGCATTGCAGGCGGCAAACGCCTGATAACCTATATCCGTAACGGTATCAGGAATATTTATTTCTGTTATTTTATTGCAATCGACAAAGGCACGCTCGCCTATGTAGGTAAGTCCCTGAGGGAGATTTACGCCCTCGAGCAGATGGTTGTATGCGAAAGCGTAGTCACCTATATATGTAACGCTGTCAGGAATGGGTGCAGACACAAGAGCCGTATATTGAGGAGAACAGAATGCCCTTTCGCCTATATACGTTACGCCATCAGGAATAACGACGCTCTTGAGCGATTCACAAGTATAGAAGGTATAAGGCTCTATTCTTGTGACGCCTTCGGGGATAACTATTGATTCAAGCGCTTCGCAACCAAGGAAAGCGTCTTCTCCGATTATCCTTACACCCTTACCCATATTTACGGTTGTGATACCAATACAACTACCGAAGGCATATCCTCCTATAGTTTCTACGCTATCGGGGATAGTTACGGTGAGCAGATTGTAGGAAGCCTCAAAAGCACGGTCTCCTATGGTTTTAACAGTAGAAGGAATAGTGTAGCTTGTGTCGGATTTCTTTTGAGCATACTGGATAAGAGTTGTTTTTGCCTTGTCAAAAAGCACGTTGTCAACCGAGCAATAATATTTATTACCGGCGGCTACGGTGATCTCTTCAAGGGTAATGGTATACATAAACTGTTCTTCGCCGATGCTTGTAACTGTGCTGGGGAAGGATACACAGGCAAGCTTTTCACAGTCACGCAACACACTGCCGCCTATAGTTTCAACACCTTCGTTGAAGGTTATAGAAACAAGAGCGTTACAATCATAGAAAGCGCCCCATTCAATTGTCTTGACGCTACCGGGAACGGATACAGTTTCTAAAGCACGGCAATCACGGAAAGCGTTTACACCTATACTTGTAACAGTTTTAGGGATTTCTATAGAGGTGAGAGATTCGCACCATTCAAATGTAGAATCCTCTATTGTTGTAATACCATAGGGGATCTTTACAGCTTCTAGAAGCTTACAATAACAGAAGGCGCTGTCGCCGAAGGACTGAACACTGTCGGGAATAGTGATGGCCGTAAGAGAGCTACACCAGCCGAATGCCTGCTTGCCTATACTTGTGACGCCATCAGGAATAACTACGCTTTTAAGAGCCTTACAGTTATGGAAGGTGTCCTGTTCAATTGTCTTGATGTTTTTTGAAAGAGTAATTGATTCAAGAGTATCGCAGCTATAAAAGGCGCAACGACCTAAGGTTGTAACGCTATCGGGAACAACAACAGACTTAAGAGAATCACAGTCATTGAAAGCATACACGTCTATTATCGTAACCTTACCAGGAATTGTTATTCCTGTAAGAGAAGAACACTTGTTGAATGCACCATTGCTTATAGTTGTTAAGCTCTGGGGGAGCGTTACGGTTTCAAGCTTTGTACAGCCGTAGAATAAGCCTGTATCGATAACTGTAATGCCTTCGGGGATAGTAACAGAGGTAAGAGATGTGCAATAGGAAAATGCACGTATACCAATGCTTGTAACACTCTTGGGTATATTTATGGAGGTAATTGACTGACAGTAACGGAAGGCTTCCTCGCCTATGATTGTAACGCTGTCGGGCACCGTTATAGACGGAACAAGCTGACAGTTATTGAACGTATCCTCTCCTATTTCCGTAATGCCATTTGGGATAACTAACGGGGATTTAAGAGCCTTGCAGTTATAGAAAACGGCACTGCCAAGGCTTGTAACACCTGCGGGAATATTTGCTGTTTCAAGTTTTGTGCATTGGCTGAAGGCACTATTGCCGATACTTGTAACAGTATCGGGAATAGTAACAGATTGCAGTGACTCACAGCAATAGAAGGTCTGGCTTTCAATAGTGGTTAATTTAGAAGGAATATTAACAGTCGTAAGAGCTTCGCAGTAATAAAATGCCAGCTTGCCTATGCTTGTTACTGTGTCGGGGATATTGACAGAGGTAAGCGCTTCACATTCATAGAAGGCGTAAGGACCTATGCTTGTGATATTTCCGAGAATGCTTACAGTTTCAAGAGCGTAGCAACGATAAAAAAGCTTTTCTCCTATAGCTGTAACGCCTGACGGAATTGTCAATGATTTAAGCGCTTTACAATCATAGAAAATGCCGTCACCCATTTCTGTAACCTTTGAAGGTATCGTCAGCGTTTCAAGTGAGGTGCAGTAAGCGAATGCGTAACCTTCTATGCTTGTAATATTGCTTGAGAGCTTTACCGACGTAAGAAGCTCAAGATCATAGAAAGCACTACCGCCGATGCTTGTAACAGTATCAGGAACTGTTATGGATGTAATGCTTTCGCAACCATAAAAGGCATAGGTGCCTACACGGGTTACGGTAAGTCCGTCGATAGTCGTCGGAACGGTAACCTCCGTAGCGGTACCGGTATAACCTTCAATCGACGCTGTGCTGTCATCCTGCACAGCGTATTTGAAATCGCCCGATACTATTATCGTTTCGTAGCTTGCAGCACCTGCGGAAACTACGCAGATTATTGCCATCGTTATAAGAGTGGCAATTCCCAGTAAGAATTTTTTCATTTTAAAACCTCCGTTTCAACACTAATATAATTATACTACCTTGAATATGGTAAGTCAATTATAAAGCGTCGGAAAAATGCCGAAAAACCGCCTTAAAAAGCGTGCTTTAAGAGGAATATTGCACTAAAGGAACGTGAAAATATTACATAACAGAAAAATCCCCTCCGATTTCGGAGGGGATTACAGATAATATTTTATTAAAGTGTGTTTGCTGAAATTGTAGCCGTATCGGAGATGAGCTTCGTACCGCCTACAGTCTTATAAGCCTTTACGGTGATCTTATAAGCCTTGCCGCTTGCAAGTCCCGTAATTTTATGAGATACTGCGGCATTTGAAGTAAGAGTCTTCACACATTTCCAGCTTGTGCCGTCATAGATATATACCATATATCCGTCAGCCTTTTCGTTCTTGTCCCATTTTACAGAGATGAAGTTCGTGCCACGATTTGTCATTCTGAGATTTGACACCCTGAAGCCCTCAGCGGTTACTGTCAGCGCACTACTGTAGGTGCTGTTTATTGTAAGAGTTCCGTTTGTGGCATAGCTCTTGATTCTGAATTTATACTGAACACCGCTCTTGAGGTTTGTAGCCGCATAGGAGGTAGTGGCGTTTGAAGTGAGCTTTGCCAGCTGACTCCACTTGCCGTCCTTGTAGATGTCAATTACGTAGCCATCTGCAGAAGCTACCTTGTTCCATTTTAAATTAATGCTTGTATCTGTTGCAGAGAAGCCTTCAAGTCCCGTTACTGCGGCAGGTGCAGTATAACCGGGAGCAGAGCCTGTGTACTTGCCGTAGCAGGTACCGCTTGCGTCAGTCTTATATGCTACCATTCTGTAGCGGTGGAAGGAGTTGGGCTTAAGTCCTGTAATCTTGTAGGAGGTTGTAGTGTTGCCATTTATAGCAACCACCTTTGTCCATACTCCGTCTATCTGTTCCTGAATGATATAGCCGGTTGCTCCTGCATTCTTTGTCCAGGTGAGAGTAAGGTAGTCACTACCTCTGCCGGTTATAGCAAAATTCTGTGTCTGTGCAGGGGCGGTAGAAACGGTCAAGGCGCTTGTGTACTTACTGTAGTTTGTTGCTCCACTCTTTGTTACGTAAGCTACTGCACGGAATTTGTAGCTTGTATTGGCGGTAAGGTCTGTCACCTTGTAGCTTGTTATGGTATTGTCCTTGATATTTGTCAGGTTTACCCACGCACCGTTCTTATACATCTGAAGGATGTAGCCTGTAACGTTATCACGCTTATTCCAGCTTAACGTGATACTGTTGTAATTTCTTGAAGATAGCTTAAAGCCTGTGATATAGGGAGTTATCACCTTATAAGAGATTCCCTCCGCCATGGCGTATTTCTCGGCATAGGAGCCTTCAAAACAGCTTATAATCACACAATCGCAGTTTTCAAAAACTTCTTCGCCGATGTATGTAACACTATTGGGAATGGTTATTGATGCAAGAGAGGAACAATAATAGAAAGTATAGTTGCCTAAATTTGTGACGTTGTCAGGGATAGTCAGAGAGGTAAGAGATTTACAACTCCTGAAGGCATACCATCCTATATCTGTAACGCTGTCAGGTATGTTTACAGAAGCGAGTGATGTGCACAAACAGAAAGCAGACTCGCCTATACTTGTAACGCCCTCGGGAATGGTTATTGATGTAAGAGAGGAACAATAATAGAAGGCTGATTCGCCTATACTTGTAACGCTTTCAGGAATGGTTATTGATGATAAGGCGCTGCAATTTCCAAAAGTTCCGTCACCAATACGTGTGATGTTGCCGTGGATGGTTACCGATTGAAGAGATTCGCAGTAATAGAAGGCGTAGTTGCCTATATATGTAACGCTGCTTGGAATTGTTATCGATACAAGGGAGTAGCATTCTTCAAAGGCACAAGAACCTATACTTGTGACCTTTTTCCCGTCGATCTGTGAGGGGATGGTGAGATTTTCGGCGCCGCCCAGATATGTGACGATTTCTACCGTGCCATCACTAAGCACCTCATAATTATAGTCGCCGAAGATTTCCGCACCTGCGGAAAATACGCAAAGCACCGTCATAGTTATAAATACGGCAATGCCTGTAAGAAGTTTTTTCATAGTGTTTCCTCCTTCTGAAATCAAAATATTTCATTATATTCCCAAAGTAAATTTATGGTTATTATATAAGCCAAAAATCCCCACCCTTATGGATGGGGATCTGGACTATCTTATTAGAGTAAGATTGAGTGTTCGTCGTTAGGATCGAAGAGGTGAATCTTGTTAGGATCAAGAGCGAGCTTGATAACATCCTGAGGACGAGCTGCACATCTGGGAGATACTCTTGCTGTCAGAGGAATACCTTCGCATGTGAGGTAGAGGTAGGATTCAGCACCCATCATTTCAGTTACGTCAACTGTAGCTTCGATGATACCTGTCTTTGCGTTGGAGAGGAACATCTCTTCGTCGTGAATGTTTTCAGGACGGATACCGAGAATAACTTCCTTGTCAACGTAGTACTTGAGTGCTTCTACGTCTGTCTTTGTGCTGGGAAGTTCAACATAGAACTTTCTGCCTCTTGAAGTCTTTGTATCTTCAGAACCGAATTCTACTGTGTACTTGCCGTTTAACATGATGAGCTTAGCATCGATGAAGTTCATCTGAGGTGAACCCATGAAGCCTGCTACGAACTTGTTAACAGGGTTTTCGTAAAGGTTGATAGGAGAGTCGATCTGCTGGATGTAACCATCCTTCATAACTACGATTCTATCACCCATTGTCATAGCTTCGATCTGGTCGTGTGTTACGTAGATGAATGTTGTACCGAGCTTCTTGTGGAGCTTGGAAAGCTCTGTTCTCATCTGTGCACGGAGCTTAGCGTCGAGGTTTGACAGAGGCTCGTCAAGTAAGAATACCTGAGGATCACGAACGATAGCTCTACCTAAAGCTACACGCTGTCTCTGACCACCTGATAAAGCCTTGGGCTTTCTGTCGAGAAGGTGAGCGATGTCGAGGATCTTTGCAGCTTCTTCAACGAGCTTCTTGATCTCATCCTTGGGCACCTTTCTGAGCTTTAAGCCGAATGCCATATTTTCAAATACTGTCATGTGAGGATAAAGAGCGTAGTTCTGGAATACCATCGCGATATCACGATCCTTAGGAGCTACGTCGTTTACAAGTCTGTCGCCGATGAAGAGTTCGCCTTCGGAGATTTCCTCAAGACCTGCAATCATTCTTAATGTTGTTGACTTACCACAACCGGAAGGACCTACGAGAATGATGAATTCCTTGTCCTTGATGTTCATAGTAAAGTCGGATACGGCTACAACGCCGCCGGGGTAACGCTTATAGATACCTCTTGCTGATAAACTTGCCATTTATAGTGACCTCCTGTTTATAGTTTCAGAATAAAACTTTACGTTTACTATTTTAGCAGATATCGAAAAAAAATGTAAGTGACTAATTACCCAAATATTTATGCCCTACACTATACAAAATTACCAACACATAAAAATGTAGTTGACTTTTTCGCTTTTTTGTGTACAAAATACACAAATTTCCGCTTTAAAATGGGGATTACAAAGCCTTATTTTTTGCTTTTTTGGTGGATTTGCCAAATAATTAACACGATAATTTGTGAAATTTTTTACAATTCGGCACTTGCACTCGAGGTGCGATTTTTAAATATCGTCATTATGACCTATATTTTAGCATATAAATTGGTAAAAATCAAGTAAAATCTTCTATATACTTTCAAGAAAGGTGATACACGAATGAAAATGTTAAGCAGAAAAAGCATTTTTCTTACCCTGCTTGCCGCCGCTATACTGCTTTTTGCGTTGCTTATGATAGCAGGAAAAAGCAACGGGATAAACCTTGACACCGAGGAAAAACGCCGTGAATATATCGCAGGACTTGAAATAACCCTTTCGGATAAGCCGCCCGTTGTTCAGAATATCATTATCCCTTCGGAGTTTTCAGAGGTCTACGAAAGGTATAACGAGGTGCAGAAAAGTGCGGGCTTTGATCTGTGGAAATACAGAGGCGAGCTTGCGGTACAGTACAGCTACGAGGCTGTAAATTTCCCTGACGATACGGTAAGAGTAAATCTTATACTATATAAAGGTTATCTTATCGGAGGGGACGTGGGCAGTACAAGGCTTGACGGCTTTATGACCGGACTTGTGCCGAAAAAGGACTAAAGTGCCTTACCCTGCCATATATCCTTTTCTGCCATTCTCTTATCTATACCACCCAGTACCGATATCTTATCCCTGCTCCACAGGGGTGCGACGAGATACCTTCTGTCCCCGTCGCCCGTCAGTCTTTCTATTACCGTTTCGGGCGGAATGTATAAAAGCTGGTCGGTTACTATATTTATATAATCCTCCTTTTCCATAGGAGTATATTTTCCCTCAAGATACATTTTTTCAAGGGCAG
Organism: Ruminiclostridium sp.; assembly: GCA_017408635.1. Classification (GTDB taxonomy): domain Bacteria; phylum Bacillota; class Clostridia; order Oscillospirales; family Ruminococcaceae; genus Ruminiclostridium_E. The sequence continues at coordinate 9,147 of JAFQUH010000029.1, forward strand.
TACCTTTATTTATATGTAGCAGATGTATTTTGACCGCTTTAGGAGAAAGCCTTCCCACCTCCCTTGCAGTGGAAAGCATATCGTCGTAGCCTTCTCCGGGCAGACCGTTTATGATATGAAGGCAGGTGCGTATTCCTGCACTTTTAAGTCTGTGATAGCCTTCGAGAAACTCCTCATAGCTATAGCATCTGTTTATAAGCTTTGCCGTTTTATCGTGGATAGTCTGAAGTCCCAGTTCTACCGTAAGATCGGTTTTCTCCGCTACGCTTTTCAGAAGCTCAATAACCTCTTTAGAAAGGCAGTCCGCCCTTGTGCCGATGGAGATTCCCGCTACCGAGCAATCAAGAGCGGCGCTATAGGCTTTTTCCAGTATAGGCAAAGGAGCATAGGTATTGGTATTCGCCTGAAAGTAGGCTATTATCTGGCAGTCGGGATACTTTTCGTATATTCTTTTCTTTTCTGCCTGAAGCTGATTTTTCACATCCTCGTAGATATTGTCGGAATATCTGCCGGTGAAATATCCGCTACCCTCACGGCAATAGATACACCCGCCCACTCCCTTTGTGCCGTCGGCATTGGGACAGGTAAAGCCTGCGTCTATAACCGCCTTCATAACACGGCTTTTATATCTGGATTTATTATAGTAATTAAGGGTGTGATACCTTTTATTATCAGATGAATAGGGAAATACGTTCATTTATGCACCTCTATATATAGTATTAAAGGGGTAATTTCGTAGAAAATGTTGACAATCGTAACAAAACATAGTATAATAAGACTGGTTGTAAAACCGTAAGTAATGAAATGATTTATATATCAGGAGGAAGTTATTATGCCTTTTTGTCCAAAATGCGGCACTGAATACCAGGAAGGAACAAAGTTCTGTGGTAAGTGCGGCGAAAACGTAGACGGTTCATCCGCAACAGCTATCCCCGGCGCAACAACAGATGCAAACGCAACTTCAATTCCTGCAGGCACACCTGCAGTAGCTCCCGCTCCCGTTAAGCAGGGCCCTGGCTTTTTTGAAAAGCTCACAGCCACCAAGGATTACACAGATGAAATCGGTCTTGACGATATCAAGCAGAACAAGGTTATGGCTATTTTAGCCTTCTGCGCAGTATTCGCTTACATCGTTTTCAGCTGGACAACAGTTGGTATTCTCGGTATAATAGCATTTGCAGGCTTAATGGTAGCTCCTATCCTTAAGTATAAGGAATCTGCTTACATCCGTTTTGTTATGAGCCAGCTTTACGTTGCATTCTTCGGCGTTCTGCTCTTCAGCTTACTTGACGGTGCGATCTCAGGCTTCTTCTACAACCTTATCGCTCCTTCAGCAATGGATATCATCGATGCTGAACTTGCAGGCTTATTCGACAAGGCTGCAGCAGCAGGCGTTGTTTTAAGACAAGTATTCGCTAACCTCGTTGCATGGATCATTCACCTTGTATTTATGGCTATTCCTATCTTTACACTTGTAGTTGGCTTTATCAACGTTATCAAGGAAAAGGCAAAGGGTATGCCCTTCATCGAAAAGATCAAGGTTACCTTCGAAAAGTAATTACATAACAGCTTAAAATTTACCCCACAAGCTCTATGGCTTGTGGGGTTTGCTTTTTATAAGGTATATCCCGCAGCAGACTGCGGGGTATATTTATTAGTCCTTCTTGCCGCCGAAGAGACCGCCGATAGCGTCACCGATACCACCGATTGCGCCACCGATCTTATCTGTGATACTGCCTTCGCCTGAGAGCTTCTGCTTTACTGTTTCAACAACGTTGTTGATAACGTCGTCGGGAAGGTCAACACCGATAACCTTTTCTACTGCGCCAACAGGGTTTGACTGGAAGTCGCTTGCAAAATTAGGATCGTCCTTAACCTTTGCTACTACTTCATCAACTTTTGCCTTGATATCCATTTTAAATGTCCTCCTTGGAATTATTTGCGGAAAATCCGTTACTTATATTTTATCATAAAGGAAAGCAGGTTGTCAAGAAGACAGACAAAATTGTGACAGGATATTCTATAGTATGAGGGTAGTCCCGGCGGACAGTAATTTCCCTCTTGAAAAACACCGTAAAAAGTGGTATTCTAAATATAGAATTCTGAAAGGAGTATGATTCTATGTCAAACACATCAAAACAACCGAAGTGGCTTGATAACGCCGTGTTCTATGAAATTTATCCCCAGTCCTTCTGCGACAGTAACGGGGACGGTATCGGAGATTTTAACGGTATAATATCAAAGCTTGACTATATAAAGGGGCTTGGCTGTAACGCTATATGGATGAATCCCTGCTTTGCTTCTCCCTTTGGTGATGCAGGCTACGACGTATCCGACTATTATGCGGTAGCACCCAGATACGGCACCAACGAGGATATAAAAAAATTATTCGACGAAGTCCATAAAAGAGATATGCATATACTTTTAGATCTTGTACCCGGACATACCTCGGTAGAGCATAAATGGTTCAGGGAATCTATGAAGGCGGAGCGTAACGAATATACCGACCGCTACGTATGGACGGACAATATATGGGAAGAGCCGCAGGGTATGGGCTGTATCAGGGGCATTTCCGACAGGGACGGCTCCTGTGCGGTAAACTTCTTCTCCCATCAGCCTGCGCTGAATTACGGCTTCTATAAGCCCGAGCCCGATAAAAAGTGGCAGCAGTCCACCGATAGCGAGGGCGCAAAGGCAACCCTTGAAGAACTGAAAAATATTATGAGATTCTGGCTTAAGATGGGCGCAGACGGCTTCAGAGTGGATATGGCAGGCTCTCTTGTAAAGCACGATGAAGAGGGAAAGGGTACGATAAAGCTCTGGCAGAACGTAAGAGAATTTTTAGATAAAGAATTTCCGCTGGCTGCTATGGTATCCGAATGGGGCGAGCCTGACAAATCCCTGCAGGGCGGCTTCCATATGGATTTTCTGCTTCACTTCGGACCTTCTCACTATAACGATCTTTTCCGCTGTGAAGAGCCCTTCTTCTCCTCCCGTGGCAAGGGTGACGTGTCGGAGTTTGTAAAGAAGTATATTGAAAATTACGAAAAGTCCGAGCGTAAGGGACTTATCTGCATTCCTTCAGGCAATCACGATATGGACAGACTTGCCCGCAGTATCAAGGGTGATAATTTAAAAATCGCCTTCGCATTCTTACTGTCAATGCCCGGCGCACCCTTTATCTATTACGGTGATGAGATCGGTATGAACTATGTAGAAAATCTCGTATCGGTAGAGGGCGGCTATGGTAGAACCGGCTCCCGTTCTCCTATGCAATGGGATGAGGGCGTTAACGATGGCTTCAGCTCTGCACCAAAGGAAAAGCTCTATATAAAGATGGATGACAGCGCAGACAGACCTGTAGCAAGTAAGCAGATGACAGAGGAGGGCTCACTTTATAACGAAGTAAAGAAGCTGATTTCCATCCGCCAGGAATGTTCCGCTTTACAGAGCAAGGGAGAAATAGAGTTCATCTACGCCGAAAGGAACGAATACCCTCTTTGCTATATAAGAAGTGATGAAAACAGGAAGATACTCGTTATTATAAATCCAGCCGACAGAGAGGTTATCTTCCCCTGCAACAATACTATAGGCGAATGCCTGTATTCTCTTGGCGGCAGTGTTATTGCCGATAATGGAAAAATTTCCGTTCCTCCCTGCTTTGCGGGATATTATGAGGTAGAGTAATAAGCCGTAAACTAAATAAATCAGCTCACGTAGTAAAATCTATATGGGCTGATTTTTTATTTACCTATGGAAAGGTCATCAGGTGCTTTTTAATGACAGGTCAGGATATCAATAATTCTTTGCATATTCAACAACTAAGGTTGTTAATATTTGTGCAATGATACAAAATGAAATAAAATTCTCAGTTTTGTATTGACAATCGTCCTTAAAAGAATTATAATCGTCATGACGACAATCAAGACGATACTCCCTCAAAGGAGAAATGCCGGCACGAATTTATTGTCATGACACAACAAACAACCGATAAATAATTCAGAAAGGAAGTAAAATGAACAACAAATCATCACTTTATCTTACCGAAGGAATGCAGAATCACATTCTGCGTCTTAATCGGCTCGTATCAGAATCAGGAATTCCGAAGAACAGGGTTTACGGAATACTCCCCTGCACGTTTATAAGCAATCTGAAAAAAGGAGACGCATCAGATTTTCTAGACGTTATTTATCAATATATAACGGAAAACACTCCTGACGTCGTGAATTTCAAGGGTGATAATCCTGTTATCCATATAACGCCGCAGTACAGCGAAAAACTGTCTGCGCTCAAGGGAACGCTTTATGATACAATGTCAGACCACGCAGGCATCGGTGCACAATTCCGTGGAATTGCAATGGTATCTCTTGACGAGTGGGCAGAGGATTGCAGTAGTGCAAACTTTTCAGAGGTTATAGATTATATAGTTTCTTTGTTTAATAATTCGCTTATATTTTTCACCTGCGAAGGTTGCAGAGATTCGGCAAGACTGATAAAAGCACTTTCTAAGATGATAATGATAGAAGCCTACGACTTCTGCGACAGAACGGAAACCGAGCTTAAGGGCCTTGTCAACGAATATATGCGCCGATTTAATTACGATCCTGACGAAGCGGAAACTGATTATATACTTGATAAATGTAGGCAGATGTTAAAAAACAATGAATTTTCCTGCAATTCCTTAATTCTGACGTGCAAGAAAATTATATATCAGAAGCTGGCTTATCTTACGGAAAAAGAGAAGTCTTATCACGAAATAAAACAGACGGGAGAGATTTACATATGACGGCAAACAGAAACTTTGCGGGTTGGGCGAGCCTTAAAGAATATGCAAGAAAGCTGGACACTATAAGTCTTGATAAAGATAAATACGAAAAGGGCGGTGTTATAATTTACGGCAACGACCGTGAAATTATGGTCGATACCGCAGACACACACAGTATAATTTTTGGCGCAACCGGCTCAATGAAGACAAGAAGAATTATAATGCCCTCAATTTTCACGATGATAAAAGCAGGAGAATCTTTTGTTGTAAGCGATCCGAAGGGCGAGATATTTGAAAGAACGGCAGGAGAAGCGCATAGTAACGGCTATGACGTAAAGGTGTTCAATCTGCGTGATTATACAAGGAGCAATTACTGGAATCCTTTGTCAGATCCGTACTTTCTGTATAAAAAAGGCGATTATGACGGTGCGGATAAAATGATTTCGGAAATCCTCAACGTTATAACGATTCAGATAAAAAATGATCATGATCCGTTCTGGGAATTATCCGCCAAAGAGTATCTGAGAGGCGCTATAATGCTTTTCTTTGAAATTATGCCTTTAGAAAAGATAACACTGTCAAATATTGCAAATTTTCTGTCTGCAAACTCCTACGAGGACGTCAGTAGGTATGCAGAACAGCTTTCAGGAGATAATCCTGCGGTAATTGCGTTGAAAGCTGCTACCTGCTCATCGGAGAGAACAGGAGCGTGTTACTCATCAGAGGCACTATTTACACTTTCCGTATTTAAAAACCATTCAAACGTCAAAAACGTAACCAGCTCCAGTGAAATAGATTTCCCTGACATAGGAAAGAAAAAAACTGCAGTATACATAATTGTTCCGGACGAAGATAACAGTACACACTTCTTTATCACTATGATGGTTTCAAGATGCTACAGCGAGCTTATCGCTGAAGCGGAAAAAAGAAAGAACAGAACGTTACCTGTAAGGGTCAATTTTGTGCTTGATGAATTTTGTAATATTCCTGTAATTCAGCAGATGCCTTCTATGACTGCGGCGGCAAGAAGCAGAAATATACGGTTTGTCTTTGTTTGCCAGAACTACAGTCAGCTTATGGATAAATACGATTCTAATACCCAGACGATAATAGGTAACTGTACAAACTTAATTTTCCTGGTTTCTTCAGAACGACGGATACTTGACTATATGGTCAGACTGTGCGGTGACAGGAAAAGAGCTGACGGTACACTTGAAACGCTGGTTACCACCAGCAGCTTGCAGAAAATAGATACAAAAAACGGCGAAGTGTTAATAAAAAGAATGTATCACGATCCCTTGCTTTCGCATCTGCCGGACATAGATGAATACGCCACGTTTAAAAAGAAACCGTATAAGTTACGCAGAGAAAAATCCCGTGGAAATAATTTTGTATTTTCCGTCAAGGAATACGCGTCACCGATTAATTCTTTTAGTCCGCCGGGTTATAAACATAAAAAAATTCTGACTCCGTTGACAAGGGAATATTTTATCGCAAGGGAAAAATGGAACTGCGACACCTTAGAGCAGGTTACCGAAAAATATAATTCGCTCAGTAGCGAAGAATTGACTGAATTATTAAAGCAGGAGGATAACAAATGAATCCGATAATAGTTACCAATACAAAGGGAGTAAAAATTCAGAGTGATATTTTCAGTAAACAATTCAGCAGAAGGATCATTTACCTTATAGGAGAAATAAACGATATTACCGCAACGGAAATCATAGCTCAGCTCGATTATCTTGATAACGAAAGCGATGAAGATATAACTATGATTATCAACAGTCCGGGTGGGATTGTCAGCTCCGGCTTTGCCATTATTGACGCAATGAACAGAAGCAGATGTATAATAAAAACGCAGGTTACGGGTATTGCGGCGAGTATGGCAGCGGTTATAGCAGCAAACGGTACAAGGGGATATCGTTACGTAACGCCGCTTGCAAAAATGATGTTGCATCAGCCTCTTGGCGGTGCTTGTGGACAGGCAACCGATATCGAGGTTTCTGCAAGAGAGATTCTTAAGGTAAAAAAGCTCATATCGATTATGTTATCAGAGATTACAGGTAAGCCGATAAATAAGATTTCAGCTGACTGTGAAAGAGATTTTTATCTCGATTCGCAGGCTGCGGTAGAATATGGAGTAGCAGACCGTATATGTTCGAGCTCTGTTTACTGAAAACAAACGTGTAATTATTGACACGGCAAAAAAGAAATGATACAATAATTCTATATCGTAGCTTTGTGCCATTCAGGAGGTAGTGAAGTGGAAAAGAAAAAATGTTCAGTCTGCGGCAAACCCTTGGAAGATAATAATTCAAAGGATGATATGTGCCAGGTCTGCTATGCAGTAAAAGAAGTAAGAACTCAGAGAAATCTTCTTTCAAATAAATCAAGAAAAGAAAAAAACGACGTAGTACAGTTTAAACTGGAAAAGGGTGAAAGAGGAGGAATGCAGAACAAATTTATAAATAAAGACGGCTTTAAAAGTCTTACGGACTTTATATGCTTTGGTATTGCACTTGCAGGTGTGTATTCCGATAATATGCTTGATGAAAACGTCACAGCGGCAATTGATCAGGCAATAAGCAGGCTTGCAGAAAACGCAGGTGAAGCAGAAGCGTCGGGTATTCCTCCATCTGCTCTTGAGGTGGCGTACAGGGTAGTTAATAATACGTATCAGCTTCAAGGGTATATGAGTCCGTCAAACGTTGTCTTTGTAAAAGAAAAAGTACATACAAGCACCGAATCCGCCTTTGGTGAAATATCCGAAAAAATAACAGACTGGGAAAAGTCGCAGAATAAAGAAAACAGCTTCTTTAGTGTGCGCCTGGCTAAAGACGGCGTACCGTACAGTAAAACGGATGATGGTAATACCGGGGATACGCTTTACAACAAAATGATTGAATATTTTTCGCACCAGATATACAGTCTTGAAAGAAAAGGCGTTTCGCTTCGTTTCAACCCTGTTTGTCAGAACGATTACTGGATACTCAATACGGAAATGGTTTTACTAAAGGATTATTATTACAGAATGATAAAGGATGCAACAAATAAGGCGATCGGAGCAATAGCTATAAAATTAAAGGAATGGTCGGAAAGAAAATACGGATATAGCAACGAGTTTGTTGCAAAGGAGCTTATACCTTACAGAGATCTTTCAATGGTAAGGCTATCGCGGGAAGAGATAACAAACGTCATACTTTGTCAGGTCAGGGCGTTTATGTCAAAGCAAGAACCATGTATGTTAAAAGGCTATACTTATAAGCTCGAAGATGCGACAGAGGGATATCAGGTAGTTATAGTTGCAGTAAGATAAAGAGGCAGAAAAGAAAGAATTCTATTCTCTGATGAAAGAATGGAAAGTAACAATTGAGTAGTAAGGGTAAGGCGGTATTATGATTAAAACAACATTACAGAACGTCATGGACAAAGCGGTCGCAAAGGGCGACGTTGCGGGAGTGAATCTTCTTGTGCTTAAAGAGGGTAAGGAAATAGCCTATTGTGAAAGCGGCTACAGAGATCTTGAAAATAAGATCCCTATGACAAGGGATACTATCTTCCGTCTTTACTCCCAGACTAAACCCATAACTGCGGCGGCGGTCATTCTTCTTGCGTCAAGAGGAGAAATAGATCTTTCGGCGTGGTTGTCGGATTATTTCCCCGAATACGCCGATATGTACGTAAATATAAACGGTAAAAGAGAGAAGGCGAACAGACGGATAACGGTCACCGATCTGCTTAATATGACCTCGGGACTTGCTTATCCGAATGACTTTTACGAGGGCGGAAAGCAGAGCGGAGCGGTATTCTGGCAGATAGATCAGAGGCTTTTTGGCGATGATCCCGTAACTACGCTTCAGTTTGCCGAAATGATGGCACAGACGGATCTTTGCTTTCACCCGGGAGAAAAATTTCTCTACGGCACTTCGGCGGATATTGCGGGAGCACTTGTTGAAAAGGTAGGCGGCAAACGCTTCAGCGAATTTCTGCAGGATGAATTCTTCGCTCCCTTAGGTATGACCGATACCGCCTTTTACGTTCCCGCTGAAAAGCAGAGCAGACTGACAAAGGCGTATGACTATGATAAGGACGGAAGGCTTTTTGAAAACAAGACCAACAATCTGGGGCTGAGATATTACCGTGACGTTCCCCCTGCCTTTGAAAGCGGCGGAGCAGGTCTTTGCTCAACTCTTGACGATTATTCTAAATTCGCCACCATGCTGATAAACGGCGGAGAATTCGGCGGCAGGCGTATCTTGTCGGAAAGGGCGGTAAAATTTCTTACAAAGGGCGGTCTTACCGACAGTCAGAAAAATCAGCTCAAGGCTGACTGGGACTGGATGGGCGGTTACACCTACGGCAATTTTATGAGAGTGTGCGAGGATGAAAGCAGAACGATGCTTTTCTCTGATAAGGGCGAATACGGCTGGGACGGCTGGATGGGTACCTTCTTCTCAAACGAGCCGCAGAGCAAGATAACCTTCCTTCTCGGAATGCAACAGCTTGGCATAGGTAAGGGCGGAACTCTTACAAGAAAGCTGAAAAACGTAGTTATGAGTAATCTTGGTTGAATTGAAATTTGTCTTTAACAAATTTCAAAGTGATATATTTGCCGGGGGCAAATGTGATATCCGGCTTTGACGGGTGATATTCCGACTCCGTCGGAGTGATATATCGTGCTTCGCACGATGTTGTTGTATCAATTGCCGAGGGCAATTGATGAATTTGAAATTCCGCCTGCGGCGGTGCATTCCGAGGGATTGCCTGGTGCAACCCGGGGCGTCATGGATGCGGCGAAACCGCAATTTGACAAAAAGGCGTTCATAGAATGCCCGATTCTGATAAACAAAAAGGGGACTGCAAAATTACAGTCCCCTTTATTTATTATTCGCTTTTTTCTGCCGCCGCTAAAGCGATAGCACATTCGATTCTCTTTTTCTGCATTTCACAGGAGAGCTTGTGGGGCTTCTTTACGTCGCCCTCATAGATAAAGCTGTTAGCATTGCAACCGCCGCTGCAGTAGAATCTTGCCCAGCAGGTGCCACATTCTTCCTTGCTATAGATGTGGATTCCTGCAAAGTAATCCTTTATCTGCTGATTTACTTCACCTGTGTAGATGCTACCCATCTTCCATTCTTCAATACCTACGAACTGGTGGCAGGGGTAGATATCACCCTCGGGAGTAACTGCAACGTATTCATTACCACAACCACATCCACGAAGTCTTTTAACTGCACAAGGTCCCTGATTTAAGTCTATCATAAAGTGGAAGAAGTTGAACTTTCTTTCTCCCTTTACCTTCTGCTCCTCCATTATCTTTTCCAGTCTGTCATATTCCGCAAAGATGGTGGGAAGATCGTCCTTTGTGATAGCATAGGGCATTTCGGGATCTGTTACCACAGGCTCTACCGATAACTGCTCAAAGCCAAGCTCGTTTATATGCAGTACGTCATCGGCAAAATCAAGATTGTATTTTGTAAAAGTACCTCTTACGTAATAATCCTTGTCCCCTCTGCCGTCTACCAGCTTCTTGAACTTGGGTACTATTATATCATAGCTTCCGCTACCGTTGGGAGTAGGACGGATATTGTCGTTTATACACTTTCTGCCGTCAAGGGAAAGTACGCAGTTTGACATTTCCTTATTGATATAATCAATCTTTTCATCATCGAGAAGTATACCGTTTGTGGTGATGGTGAAGCGGAAATTCTTGTTGTGCTGTTTTTCGATACTACGGGCATATTTTACTGTTTCAACTACAGTATCCCAGGCCATTAAAGGCTCACCGCCGAAAAAGTCAACCTCAAGATTCACTCTGTCCGCTGAATGCTGGATAAGAAAATCCATAGCCTTCTTACCCGTTTCCACGTCCATAAGCATTCTGCTACCGCCGAAATCACCGGTCTGGGCAAAGCAGTACTTACATCTTAAATTGCAATCGTGGGAAACGTGCAGACACATAGCCTTTATAGGTGCCTTCATAGCCATTGCCGCATACTGTGCGTAATCGTCGTCGGTAAAGAGCATCTTGGCGTCGTATAATTCCTTTAATTCAAGATAGCACTCTGCTACCTCCTCGCTGTCATAGTCTGCCATCTTGCTGATAATTTCATCAGGGCATTTATCGGCAAAGGGAGGCTTTGCATAGTCCAGTAAATCATATACCAGCTTGTCCACTACGTGAACGCCGCCGCTACAGATATCAAGAACGATATAGCTACCGTTCTGTTCGTATTTATGTATCATTTTAAATCTTCCTTTATTTAGATATAATATTTTAAAAGTCAAGAAGCCCTCGTTTTAAATCTCATCAATCAGACGCAGAGAAACGCACGTCAGACGAGGAAAAGGCCTCGCCAGGCGCACAAATGGCAAGGATGCCATAAAGTGAACGAACAATGTGCATCAGGACGATGCACAGCAAGGCGTTCACATCAGGTGCGGTCAAGAGGCTTTTGACGAAGTAAGCAAAAATGCTTTTGCAGAGCCTTTTCGGGCTCTGCAAAACTTTTCTCTTTTTTTATTTTTTGAAGATAAAATTACCGCATTCCGCATTTTTGCGGTGCGTGTGTTTATCCAAGTCTGATTACTTGATAGCTTCACACTTCTGGTTAGCAACTGTGCAGCTTGTCTTGCAAGCAGACTGGCAGGAAGTCTGGCACTTGCCGCAACCGCCCTTTGCAGCTGTAGCCTTTAAGTTAGCCTTGTTAACTGTCTTGATGTGCTTCATAATAGCGTACCTCCGTTTTTTATTATCATTTCTATTTTAACATAGATTTATCTGAATTTCAATAGTAAAATCAAAAAAAGTTATTTTCCCACGCAAAATCTTTCAAAAATCCTTGCAATAACCTCTTCGCTGGCACTTTTTCCCGATAATTCATATAAATGCGAAAGTGCGGTTTCAAGCTCCAGTCCCGCAACGTCTGCGGTCATTCCCATCATCAGAGCGTTATAGGCGTTGTCTACCGCCCTTGCCGCTGATAAGGCGCATTGCCTTTGTCTTTCGTTGGCAAGAAAGCCTGCGGAGGGATCTAATTTTCTGATATTGCATTTTTCCCGTACCATCTCTTCGAGAGCGTCAAGTCCCTCGCCCATTTTAGCGGAAAGGGTAACGGCTTTTCCGAGCTTATCCTCAATATACGCCGTATCAATGGCGGTATCAAGGTCGGATTTATTGATAACGGGAATCACGTTTCTGCCCTTTACTATATCTATAAATCTGTAGTCCTCTTCTGAAAGCTCTCTTGAGCTATCGAAAAGTGCCAGTATAAGCTGGGAGGTGTCGAGTCTTTGCAGCATTCTCTGTACGCCGATATTTTCGACGGTGTCGGTGGTTTCACGGATTCCTGCACAGTCGGATAATTTAAGCATTATATCCCCCAGCATTACCGTTTCCTCAACAATATCCCTTGTAGTACCCTCGATGTCGGTAACGATACTCTTCTGTACGCCGGTAAGCTGATTCATAAGAGTGGATTTACCTGCATTTGGCTTACCTGCAATAGCTACCGTGATACCCTCTCTCATTATCTGACCGCTATCGTAGGTAGAAAGTAAATCATCCATCTTGTTTTTAAGCTCGGTTACCGATACAGTCCAGTCGGCACGGCTTATCTCATCCTCGTCCTCGCTCTCATCAGGATAATCTATCCATACCGCAATTTCAGACGTGACCTTTATAATATCCTCGCAGAGCTTTTCTATTCTGCGGTATAAAGCGCCCTCGCTCTGTGCCTTGGCGCAGGTGATAAGCTGTTCGCTACCCGCATTTATAAGGTCGATTACCGCCTCGGCTTCGGTCAGGGACATCTTGCCGTTTATCAGAGCCTGCTTTGTGAATTCGCCCGCTCCCGCCATTCTTGCTCCGTTATCAAGACAGCTTTGCAGAACTAATTTCGTTATGCATATACCTCCGTGGCAGGTTATCTCCGCCACGTTCTCACCCGTATAGCTATGGGGCGCACGGAATATAAGTAAAACGCCATCGTCTATCTTCTGCCCGTCCTTTATAATATCGCCGTAGCTTGCGGTATAGCCGTTCATTTTATCTATATCGCTTACGGGAAATTTCGGTCTGAATACCTTTTTCGCAACCTCAAAAGCGTCCTCGCCCGATATTCTTATCATTGAAACTCCGCCCGATGCGGGGGGAGTGGATATTGCGGCAATACAGTCCATATCCGTATCCTTTCTTATTTACCGAAAAGTCTTGCGAAAAAGCCCTTCTTTTCAGACTTCGGCTCTTCCTCCTTCTTTCTCGGTGGTTTATCGTCATAATAATCGTCGTCGCAGTATTCTGCGTTGCTGGTATCCTCTAAAGGAGCGTCCTCCAGCATAAGCTGAACAAAGCCCTTTACTAAAAGCTCTTCTCCGCTTTCGTTGAGGATATAAGTCCACAGAGCAGAGGGAGTATTTACAGTAAACTCGGAAATATCCTCCATAGCGCAGAGCTTTTCCAGCTCCTCGCCCATGCAGGCTATTACCTGTTCTTCCATACCCGAGAAGAAATCCTCGCAGGCGATATTATATTCATCGGCGGGATTCTTACCCGCTACTCTCATAAGGTGAATACCATCACGAAGGTAGGAGGTATAGTCGAGATAATCGCACCAGTAGTCGTTTATAGTCTGTAAAATGACCTTCAGCTGAAGCTCGTTTACCGCATCAGTACCGAATTTTGATACCGCATCCTCATAGGCGTCAGGGAAATTATCCTGCCATATGGAAACCTTTGCTTCTCCGCTTAAAAACGCCTTTCTTCTGCCGAATACGGCGTCACGGTGCTTTTCGCCTATCAGAGTGAAATTGAGCAGTCTTTTACGTAGCTCATAGGTATCGCCGTGAGCAATGCGCTGAACTCTTGCACATTCTCTTATAACCACCTTATCGGTGATAGGCATACCCGTTGCCTCCTTCGGATAGTGGCGGGAGGGGATGAGCTTTTCAGCCTCGTACTTTATCATTATATCGTCTTCGAGGGAGATGAAGAATTTGCTTTCGCCAACGTCACCCTGTCTGCCCGATCTGCCACGAAGCTGCATATTTCCTCTTTCGCTTTCGGTAAGGTAGGTGCCTATTACCAGCAGACCGCCTGCCTCTTCTACCATTTGCTTTTCCGATTCGTCTGCGCCGCCCAGCTTTATATCAACGCCTCGACCTGACATATTAGCGGAAATGGTTACCGCTCCGGGCTTTCCTGCTTCCTTTATTATATCCGCTTCCAGCTCATCGTTCTTGGCACTTAAGATTGCCGCTTCGATGCCCTTTTCGGAGAGCTTTTGGTTTAAATATTCGCTGTCCTCGATATTTGCCGTACCGATAAGCACAGGCTGATTTTTGGCGTGAGCCTTTTCAACGTAGTCAGCCACCGCATTCCATTTTTCTTCTTTTGTAAGGAAAATATCGTTCGGATGGTCGGTTCTTCTGCAGGGAGAATGGGTAGGTATCTCGGTTACAAGAAGATCGTACATCTTTAAGAATTCTTCCTCGGAGCTTTTTGCAGTACCCGTCATACCCGACACCTTCACGTACTGTCTTAAAAAGAACTGTATCGGCACAACGCCCATAATAACGCCACGGGAGGTAGCGGTAATGCCTTCCTTTGCTTCAACCGCCGCCTGAAGCGTACCGGGATAACGTCTGTTCTCTGCCGCTCTGCCGGTAAATTCGTCGATTATGCGGATGCTTTCATCCTTTACTATATAGTGGACGTCCTTCTTTAAAGTGTACGCCGCCTTAAGACAGTCGGTTATCTTGGTCAGAAGCTCGTTATTCTGAAGCTCATAAAGTCCCGAGCCGTCTTCTATAAATAATTCCTCGCATTTGTCCTCACCTGCGGGGGTGAGGAATATCGTGCCGTTCTCCTCGTCAAGCTCATAATGGTCATCGGGAAAACTGCTGATTTCACTATATATCGCAGGGATATCCTCATCAGGTGTTACGGCAGTTTCGCCCGCTATTACAAGAGGTACTCTGCCTTCGTCTATCATTATACTGTCCGCTTCGTCAACAATAGCAAAATCAAAGCCCTGCTGAACGGTATCTTCTATTCTTTCTGCAACAAAGTCACGGAGGAAATCAAAGCCGCATTCTCTTGCGGTGATATAAAGCACGTCACATCCATACGCCTTCTGCTTTTCTTCCTTTGAGGTGTCCTGGGTGATAAAGCCTACCGATACCGAAAGCTCGTCATATATCGGCTTCATCCAGTTATAGTCACGCTTTGCCAGATAATCGTTGAAGGTAAGTATATGCACCTTACCGCCCGTCTTTACGTGATGGCAGGCGGCGAAAACGGCGGAAAGCGTCTTGCCCTCGCCCGTCTTCATTTCTGCAATTTTGCCCTCGCTGATTTCATAAGCGGCTGAAAGCTGTTCCTCATAGGGAGTTATACCTAAATGCTTCTGACAAGCCTTGTAGCAAGCGGCAAAAACCTTTTCCTTATCGGAGGAATCGGATAAAATTTCTATATCCTCTGTCAGAGCAAGCTCCTTTATTTTTTCGACGTTTATTTTATCAGGCATGATGTTGTCCTTTCTTTTTTTATTTATAGTAAGCTATCTGGGAAGCTCTTTTTAGTTCGTAATCTGTATATGTCATTACTGTTCTTCCTCTTTCAATAACTAATTTTAATTAAACTTGCTTAATTCGCTTTGAAAACTAAATTTATATTCAGTGTTTTTATTGTGTCTAAAATATATTTTAGGATATTCATTGACTAAATCATCTCTGAAATCACTGTAAATTGTACTTGGATCTTCTAACATTGTTTTTATTTTATCTACCTTGGCTTCATTTGTGAAATGAAAAATAATATTTATAGGCAATTTATGAAATGTAGTTTTAAAATTATTGTCAAGTATCTGTTGTAGAGATTCTACTTCTGCATATTCATTTCCGTCGAATATAACATAGGCATTTGTGAAAGATGTTTCAAGATACTTTTCGCTATACGATTCAATAGTTATATCGCTTGCTTTTGTAAAAGGAGTGACAGTATTCAAAAACTCTCTCCCCCACTCTTCATCTTCGCAATTATATTTTGAGGGTTCTCGAAAATAAATATCAAGGGCATAATTATCACTATATTCCGAAATAACCTTCTCGACTTCCTCCTTGACAAGGTGCTTTACGACGGCGTGGGGGTAGTCATCAGAAGATATCATCGTACCATTCTTACATACCGATGCTTTAAATAAAATTTCTTCGTTTGATTTCGGACAGCAAACAGCGTCGTAATGTCCGCTACCAGGTGCAAGCCCGCCGCTGAATCCGCTTGAGCTATCGTATTTAATTGTAAGCACTTTAAATCCCTCACCGTATTTTTCTTTTAGCAAGGAAAGCATAAGCTGTTTGTGTTTTTCTGTTGCAATCGGTCCTGTATTTATACACCCCGATGTAGAAACGGCTATAGCCGCAGCTAATATAAGCGTAAGTATTATTGTAAATGTTTTCTTCATGTTGAATCCTTTCAGGCAGTTTGCAAATTGCCGTTACGTAATCCCGTTTTCTCACGGGATTTTTTTAGTAATATCAAAGCTCCTGATGGTGAATTTTGCGAAAATATATATAATATTGTATCACATAAAGCGCTAAAATGCAATTATTTAATAAAAAGCCCTTTAAAAATCCGTAAAAATATGCTAAAATAGATATATATTGTGAAGTATAAGGAGTAATTTCTATGTCAGATAAAAAATATTGTCTTGTTCTTGCCGCAGGTGACGGCACAAGAATGAAATCAGAAAAGCCCAAAGTTCTGTGCGAGGTGCTTTTTTATCCTATGCTGGGCTGGGTACTGGATGCGGCTGAAAGCGCAGGCGCAGAAAAAACGGGCGTAGTGGTAGGCGCACATAAGGAAATGGTAGAGGATTATCTTAAATCCCGTGGCGAATATCCCACCTTTACCCAGAGCGAAAGAAAGGGTACAGGCCATGCGGTTATGATGGCAAGAGAGCTTATCGAAGAGGCGGCAAGGGAAAAGGCTGATATTATGGTAGCCTGCGGTGACGCTCCCTTTATTGATAAGGAAACCATTGAAAATTCCTACAGATGCCATAAGGAGCAGGGAAACGACGTTACGGTAGTTTCCGCTATTCTTGATAACCCCTTCGGCTACGGCAGAATTATAAAGGAAAAGGGACAGTTTATAAGCATCACCGAGCAGAAGGACTGTACTGAAGAGCAGAAGGCAGTAAAGGAAATAAATTCGGGTATCTACTGGTTCAAGGCAGAAAAACTCGGCGGACTTTTAGATTCCCTCACCTGCAACAATGCGGCGAAGGAATATTACCTTACCGATACGGTAGCCCTTGCAGAAAAGAAGGGCGTATATACTGCAGAAAACAGCAACGTGGTACTGGGTGCAAACAGTCGCAGTCAGTTATCCGCACTCAATAAGACCGCCCGTGACAATGTACTTTCAAGACTTATGGACGGTGGCGTTGATATTCCTCTTACCGATGGTATAATCATCGGCAAGGACGTAGTTATAGGAGCGGATACCGTTATCCTCCCCGGCACTATCATAAAGGGTAAGACGGTTATCGGCAAGAACTGTGAGATAGGCCCTAATTCCTACATAGAAAACTGTACTATCGGAAACGAGGTTGCCCTTGATAACGTACACGCCTACGACACCGAAATTGACGATGACGTAAAGGCAGGGCCCTTCGTACATCTGCGCCCGGGCACAAAGCTCCACAGCAAGATAAGAATAGGCGACTTTGTAGAAGTCAAGAATTCCGAAATCGGCGTTGCTACCTGCATAGCGCATCTTACCTACGTGGGCGACAGTGACGTTGGCAAGGACGTAAACTTCGGTTGCGGATGCGTAACTGCAAATTATGACGGTATAAATAAATTCAGAACGGTTATCGGAGATCATTGCTTTATCGGTTGCAATACAAATCTCGTACCGCCCGTAAGAATAGGCAATAACGCCAGCACAGGAGCAGGCTCAACTATCACAAAGGACGTCCCCGAAAACGCCCTCGCCGTAGAAAGAGCCGAAACAAAAATAATCGAAAACTGGGAAAAGAATTTTAAAAGAAAGAGAAAGGCATGAGGCGTGCCGCCTCTCCCACTTCCGCCTTTTAAAACGTTGATTTTAATAAAATCAGGCGTAACGGCGGATATCGGCATATCTGTAAATCAAAAAATTTTCAAAAATCCATCCATTGCCCGCAGGGCAATGGATACCACAATTAGCGAAGCGACATCATTTGTCCGACAGGACAAATATCATTTATC
>JAFQUH010000001.1 GCA_017408635.1 Ruminiclostridium sp.
CCCCTATTCCACGTACTCTTGGCATGATAATATACGGAGATCTGGATATCTCAATTCTCGACGAAATGCCAAAGGGCAGATTACCTATAAAGACCTATGCCGTAAATACAAGCTACCACGAAAGATTGTATAGGTTTATTTTGAAATATGTACAAAATGGATTCCAAGCATATATCGTATGCCCTCTTATTGAAGAAGGAATATCAGAAAAAGCAAGCGCCGTAAAATATATTGAAGGACTTTCCGAAACCTGCCTTAAGGATATCCCTATAGGACTTCTTCACGGGAAAATGAAGCAGGCTGAAAAGGATAGTGTAATGCAGGCATTCAAGGCAAACGAAATAAAAGTGCTTGTATCCACTACGGTTATTGAGGTAGGCGTAGACGTACCAAATGCAGTGGTTATGCTTATAGAGAATGCTGAACAGTTCGGTCTTTCCCAGCTTCATCAGTTAAGAGGTCGTGTCGGCAGAGGCAAGGAGCAAGCACATTGCGTTTTAATTACCGATAATGAAAGTAAGTATACAAAGCAGCGCATGGATACGATGGTCAGAACCTCCGACGGCTTTGAAATCGCCAACGAAGATCTTAAGCTACGAGGCCCAGGTGACTTCTTCGGTAGTCGCCAGCACGGACTTCCGCCTTTAAGAATTGCCGATCTGTATGCTGATTTTGATATTCTTAAGGTAACGGAAGAAGCGGCAGATAAGATACTTAAAAACGATCCCCAGCTTGAAAAGGCTGAAAACAGTAAAATAAAAGAACTCATCAAACGACTTTTCGACAATGCTCCAAACGCATAGAAAGGATTTTTATGTCTGAAGAACTTGAGCGCTGGCGATATCCGAGATTTTTTTCGGATAATATAGACCCTGACAGCGATACTATAGTTATAGATAGCGAGGATGCAAAGCACATCACCTCCGTCTTAAGGATGAAAAAAGGCGATAAAGCTATAATCTGCGATAAAAACTGCACAGACTACCTGTGCGAGCTGGATAACGGAGATAAAAACTACGCCGAATTCAGAATAATCGAAAGCAAAAGAAATTCAGCGGAGCCTGACATAGAAATAACGCTATTTCAGGCTGTACCAAAAAACGACAAGCTTGATTTTATCGTGCAAAAGGCTACAGAGCTTGGTGCAACAAGGATAGTCCCCTTTATATCAAAGCGATGCGTTTCAAAGCCTGATAGTAAAAGTGCCGAAAAGAAGGTACAAAGACTTCAGCGCATATGCTACGAGGCTTCAAAGCAATGCGGCAGAGGTATCATCCCTGAGGTTATGCCCTTTACCGACTTCAAGTCAGCGGTAAATAGCATAGATAATGATACTACTGCGCTTATATTCTACGAATGCGGCGGCGAAAAAATAAAGAATATAGATCTATCCAAGAAGAAAATAGCAATATTCATCGGTAGCGAAGGCGGATTTGAAAAGGAAGAGGTTGATTTTGCGATTTCAAAGGGCTTTATCTCCGCTTATCTCGGAGAAAGAATCTTAAGATGCGAAACTGCACCCATTGCCGCCCTTGCTGTTTTGATGAATGTAACAGAAAATTTATAAATGTTTTGTTTAAAATGTCAATATTTATAAATTCCACTTGAAATTTATTTCAAATTGGTGTATAATTAAGAAAATATTATTGGTGTGACACCAAAGAAAGAGGTTAAATATGAAGGCTTTTACAGGATTTGCCATTGGTATTCTTGCAGTTGTAGGCGCAATTGCGGCTATCGGCATTTATTTAAAGAAAAAGACAGAAAAGGAACAGCTTGAATACGAAAAGTTCGATGAAATCATGGATAGTGACGAAGATTTCGACGCATTCTTTGATGAAGAAGATGAAATCATCGACGAAGCAGAAGAAGTTGTTGAAGATGCAAAGGACGCTGTTGCTGACGCAATCGAAGAAGTAGCAGAAAAGATTGCCGACTAATTATTTTTTTGCAAAACAAATCCCCGTGAAATCACGGGGATTATTTTTATACCTTTTTTACTGTAATGAGTAAAGCTCTGTGTTCTTAATGGCAAGCATACGTACGTCGGGCAGTTCCCCATCCTTTGAAACGAGAAGTGTACTGTAGCTTTCATACACAAAGCCGTCTATCAATTCGGATGCTATAAGATCGTATACAGTCGCTCTGGATGTGTGATTATACAACTTTTTCGCTCCCTCTTCGTCACTTAATGACGAGGAGGTATGAGAGCTACCTGCGTCCGAATCCGAGCAGACAAGATATCTTACGTCAGCAATGTCAAAGCCTACTGATAAAAGTTCTTCTTTTAAGGTTACACCTTCGGGAAGCATATTTACAAGCTGGGATATCTGTGCAGAGGTGATGCCCTCATAAGAGCTGTGATTCTTCAGCATATCAAGGCTGAAGCTCCTGCCGAGGGTGTTACAGAACACCTTATCTTCACCCGTCTTTTCTACCCTGTTACCTACAAAGAATTCGGCTATTTTGTGGGAGCTTTCACTCAGCAGAATATACTGCTCGTTCTCTGCCGTAATTTCAGAATCCATAGCAAGCGAATATACAGAGATAAGATACGCCTTTGAAAGAATACCATTGACGTAATATCTGAATTCGTTTTTTGGTGCTATCGTCTGGGGCTGCCAGTTATGTGAACGCTCGGTAAGATAATCAAAGCTGTATAACGCACCGTTTTCTGCCATATAGCTATCCGTAACTTCGATTACGAGTTCAGTAAAAGACTTACCTTTTATCTTACTGTTGAAAAGTGTACGTATTGCATTTACGGATCTCTTATATTCATCTGTCAGCTTATCAATCTCTTCGGGAGTCATATTGTCAAGCTTCGCCTCTTCGTATAAAGCTATAGTATCCAGATGTGGCTGTGCCGACATAACGACCGCTCTTAACATATCCATGTCGCTTAAGAAAACATCCAGCTTGTTTATAGCATCGTTAATACTATGCTTCTTGTCGGAGGTTCTGCTCATGTGAACGGAATTACTTATCTTCAGATGGAGGTTATCAAAATAAATAACGTTTTCTTCAAGTAAATCGAGATAGGAGGATAGTTTTTTAGCATCCTCGTAGCTTACCTTCCCTATATTGCTGAATTTTGAGTAATCCTCGGTAAACATATTTTCCCAACACTTTGATATAAGCGTTATAAGATGCTTCATATCATTTTCAGAAAACTCTTTACCTGATAAATCGGCATTTCTTTCCTTTGCGCTGTATCGCAGAGGGAAAGCGGGGATAGATTCGTTTTCTCCCCATCTGTTGAACAGACTGCTCGACTTGAGTGCTACCGTTCCGTATAGCTCAACAGAATCAATATCCGAGGTTTTAGGAATAGTGAATTCAATTTCGGCATTATCGTCCTGAAGCTGAATAGTATCCACAACAGCCTTTGAAAAATCGCCGCCAAATACGAAGCTCGTCTTACTTACAACGTTAAAGCTACCGTTTATAACTGAAAATTTTGCAGTCACTCTGAAATCAGAGCCACTTTCCGTTACAGATAAAATCTGTGCTGAAATATCAGGCTCGCTGGGCTTTACTGTAAAGTCAAGCGTTTCACCGATATTAAGAGCCTTTTCGCTTATCGAAAAATTACTTTTCGAGATTTCTGATATTGCATCCTCTACAGTTTCAAAATCAAAGCTCAAGTATATAATAGCTTCGTCTGCGGAATTTCTGCTGACTCTGTTTATGCTTATGGCGGGATTATCACAGGTTATCATATCCGCCGATACCGACTCGTTAAAGGTGGCGTCCTTCAGATTTATAGGCACGCAGGAAAAATTGAAGGTTGCTTCAAAGCCGCTCATATCAGTTATAACAGAGGGTGAGGCTATTTTTATTTCAGCCGTAACGTCATCGGAGCTGTCTGTTATCACACTCTTGTCAACGGTTATGTATCCTATCTGTGAATTGTCATTATATTTGCATATCATGTCAATTGTAAGGGTATTTTCGCCCAATCTTTGTACATTTTCTATACTGCAGGAGGAAAAGCCGCCGGACAGGGTGATATTGTTTTCTGTGATCTTATCGGAAAAGCTGGTTTTATCAAGAGTCAGCTTTATGGTTGCCTTTTCGTTTCCTTTTACAATATGTGCAGTATCTGAAACCATAGAGTATGAGGAATATCTGACAGGTGCATAGCAGTAAAGCAGCTTATCTTCCTCGCTACTGTCCTTATCGAAAATGAAGATATATCCGCAGGGACGGTTGTTCGTAAAATACATGTCCCTGAAGGAAACAGTTACAGAACCGGAGGAATTCACTACCACCTCGAGTGGTGTAATTTCAGAGAGCTTGTATTCATCATCATTTAGTAGTATACCTGCTTCGCTGTCAATCTGCGGCAATTTTTCTTTATCAGCCGTAACGTAACATATCTTCACGTCTTCTGTGCCAATATTGTCAGAAAAAGCCGTTGTACCGCTGATATTGACGCTGAATCTGCCCTGCCCGTTATAGTTTATCTCATTATCGCATTTAAGCTCTGTATAAATATCCTTTACGTCTGTCGGCTTTTCCTGAACATCTGCGCATCCGGAAACAACAGACATAAAAACAGAAAAAGCAAGAAGTAAGGCTGTTCTTTTTAATATATTCAGTTTTTTCATAACCTCCGCCTTTCCTTTTTATTCGGTAAAATAATCAATTAATAGTAAGATTCCTGAGAATAGTAGTTTTCAAATATATAATACTCGCCTTTTGATTCAGGAATGGGATAATAGTTGAACTCGGTATATAGCTTACGGGAAGTATCCTTATCGTCAATCATAGGGTAAACAGAACGGGTGTTTTCCTTTTTTATCATTGCATCATTGAAATTGAAATAATCATAATATATTTCTTTACTACCCGTGCCGTCATTCCAGGTGAGATCCATATGGTACCAGTCATTATCAAGGCTTATCATATTCCACATATGACCTATGCCCTGTGAATCGCCTACTACCAGAAGATTTTCAACGCCTATTCTCTGGCAGATATACTGAAAGGCTCTGGAATAGGACTCGCATACGCCTACCTTGTCGATAAGCACACCGAATGCCTCATAGTCGCCCGTTTTATCCATTGTATCGGAATATTTGCAGTTATAGAGTATTTCATTATGTACCGTAACGAGATAATCCATAAGAGAATAGCTACCGTCAGCCTTTTCCAGTATCTTTTCTACTCGTTCCTTTGTTTTCTTTTCGTAATACTTAACGTCGTTTTCCTTGAAATCAAAGCCTAAAGTAAGTGCGGTTATATTATTATTCGATCCCACACAGTTAAGACTTACCAGAGGAAGCTGGAACATAAGGGGATTATCATAATTTATGCAGAACAGAATTTTCTGTATTTTTGAATTGGTAAGATTCTGGGAGCCGAAATTTATCGTAGGCTTAAAATTCTTTGCCGCTTCATAAATTTTTGTATAGATATACTTTTCGTCATTGTCAAGAGAATTATAGCCGTAGGCGTAGTGGTAGTCGGTGGCATCCTTCAGTATAACGTATGAGTAGAAACGCACGTCGCTGAACTTACCGTTATTTACTGCACTGACACACAGGAACGTATTCTCGTTTATATCAATGCCCTTTGAAGCATCGTATAACAAAGAATCAGCACCGGGTAAGGTACCATCGATTGTATAACGTATCTCATCATAAGTACAGTCAAAATATAATTTCTGTGCCTTACTGTAATAACCTGATACAATAGAGGTTGATATCTCTGCCTCAAAATCTCTTATATCGTATTTTTCGTCAAACTGCGGGAAAAATGGCAGATGTGCAGGTGCGTCAACACTTCTGCGAAGCTCCTCATAGTCCTGGGATAACTGCTGGGAGAAAACAGTACTTACTATCGCTGTACATCTGTCACCGAAGGTTTCGGTCTTAATGAAAAAACTGACTATGATGCCCAGTATAAGAATCATACTTAAAGCTACTGTACTTTTACTCATTGTCTTCAGTCCTTCTTACTTATTCTGCTTTAAAGCCATTCTTATATCATCACCGCTGAATACAAGGCATTTCATTGAAAGCAATCTGGATGCTATTCTGTCATTGTATCTGTCTCTTATTTCAGAGGTAGAGAAATTGGTGCTTACTATAGTAGGCTTTTTATTATTTATTCTCGAATTTATAATCTCATAAAGATTAGAGGTGTTATATTTTGAATCGTGCTCTGCGCCCAGATCGTCAAGCACAAGAAGATCGCATTCCTTGATGGTTTCTAAAACCTCGCCTTCTTCGTCGCTCTGACCGAAGCTCTCATCCTTTATTTTACGGATAAGATCGGGTACCGAGCCGTAAACTACTGAAAAGCCCTTTTCCGATACAACCTTCGCTATTGATAAGGAGAGATGCGTCTTACCAAGACCTGTACCGCCTATCATGAATATACCATCGCAGGGGAGATGGAAATCTTCAGCGTAATTTTTGCAATAATCAAAATTCTGCTGCATTATAAATTTCGCCGATTTGCCCTTAAGCTCTGTTCTGGGTGTATCGCTGTAGTATTTCATATCAAAGGTGTCGAAGGATATAAGTCCCACGGGCATCTGTTCGCTGAGCTTCTTACCTGCAATCTGCTTTATAACAGCGTTGAAGCACTCGCATCTGACGCTTCCTACCCTGCCTGTATCTCCGCATTTTTCACAGGTGTAAATCGGATCGAGATAATCTGCAGGATATCCGTTTTTTACAAGCTCA
>JAFQUH010000030.1 GCA_017408635.1 Ruminiclostridium sp.
ATGATGCGATGTTTGCCACAAAACATTAGGCGAAGCCGACATCATTAGCGTCAGCGGCATCATTAGTAAAACGACATCATTTGCCGAAGGCAAACATCATTCAAAAAACGCACCTTTGTTGGTAGACAAAAGTGCGTTTTTTGTTGGTGCGGGGGAAGGGACTTGAACCCTCACGCCAATACTGACACAAGCACCTCAAGCTTGCCTGTCTGCCGATTCCAGCACCCCCGCGTAAAGTACTTATATATTATATCAGATTATTTCCCGTTTGTCAATACCTGAAAATAAAAAACTTTCACATAAATTTCGTATTATCACCACCTACCCACCTTTATATTTATTGACTTTTAGCTGAAACTGTGATAAAATACATAATATAGACTATTTATCATTCCTTAAAGGAAGGAAAAAAATTATGAAGGCATTAAAAACGATTTTAGCTACAATTATCGCTATATCATCTGTAATAAGCCTTACAGGTTGTACAGAGGAAAACACGTCCTCAGTGACCTCCGGTAACAGTAGTGTGACAAGCTCTGATACCATGTCAGAAACCACCTCCTCAACAGATGAAAGCAAGAATACAGAAAGTGACAACGGTAGTACCGCAAACTCCTCTGACACCTCCTCTGAAGAAGAGGTACAGCTTGTAAAGGACGGTAAGTTCGTTCTGCCCAACGGCAAGCTCTCCTTCGCACTCCAGGAGGATTACACTCTTGTCAGCGACGCTATCGTTTATCAGTTTGGTTGTGAATCCAGCAACAACAAGTTCAACCTGACTGTATCCACCGCTACGGAAAATATCGAGGACGTAGATCAGGATGAGATGACCAAGACCTACGAAACCACAATGCAGGACTTTAAGCTCGTCAGCTTTGAGCATATCAAGGTAAAAGAAAAGTCTGCTATCAAAATGCAGCTTACAGGTAAGCTCTACGGCATCGAGGGTGAAACTATGCTGACACAGTATATGATCCAGTCAGGCACAGACGCCTACTGCTTCACCTTTACACAGACGGATTATTACAATAAGTTCCCTGATATTATAGAGGCTACTATAGACAGTCTTGAAATCAAGTAAGCAAAAACAAACACACGGAGTCTGCTCTTCGTGTGTTTTTTATTTCAGTAGCTTTTTGTTGTAAGGTTACGTAAAAAAACCTGTCTTATATAATAGATAGCAAAGGAGGGATTGTATGGATGATAATGCTATAATCGAACTGTACTGGCAACGAAGGGACAACGCCATAGAGGAAACGGATAAGAAATACGGAGCATATTGCTTTGCTATAGCTGATAATATTCTTCACAGCAAGGAAGATTCGGAGGAGTGCGTAAACGATACCTATCTCAGCGTATGGAACTGCATTCCGCCACAGCGACCGACGAAATTCAGGTGCTTTTTAGCAAGAATCACCCGTAATCTGTCCTTTAACCGATATAATGCCAAAATGAGCAAAAAGCGTGGTGGCGGCGAAATGCCGCTGATTCTTGACGAGCTGAGCCAGTGCATTGCAGGAAAAAGCACCACCGAAGAGGAATACTCGGCAAGGGAACTGAAAAAGGCTCTTAACAGCTTTGTAATGGCGTTGCCGCAAAGAGATGGGAACGTATTTATAAGAAGGTACTTTTTCTCTGAAAGCGTGGCGGCAATTTCAGACAGATATGATTTAAGCGAAAACAACGTCATGGTCATATTAAGCCGCACCCGTAAAAAGCTGAAGGAATATCTTATAAAGGAGGGATTTGTAAATGAATGAAAAAGAGCTTTTTGAAGCCTTTTCCGATATAGACGATGAATTAATAGAGCGAAGCGAAAAGAAAACGAAAGCAAGAAAAATGAATTTTCTGAAATTTCTTATCCCCGCCGCTTGTATCTGTCTTGTTACTGCGGTGGCTATTCCCGTTTTTAACTCTCTCCCCGACAGTAGTTCATCCCCGTCGGACATCGTTAAAGATGCAGAGGATAACGCTTTGCCCGATTCCTATAAAAATCTGACGGAGCTTTTAGAAGCGGTAAGCAAAACGGAAGAGCATAACGGTATGATAATGGATTCCGGTATCCCCTACGATCTTAATACCGACTCTGCCGCTGAAGATACAACGCAAAAGCTACAGAACTGTGCAGGTGCCGCTCTTACAAAGGATAACAAATATTCCTTTCATATAAAGGAGTTTTCCTATTCCTTCGGAGAATTTGATTATAGTATAAGGAGAATCAATGTCACAAAGATAAACGGCAACAACTCTGAGCTTATCGGGTATATACCGATAGATTCAGGTGCGCTTATGATTTATGGCGACTATCTCATAACAAAAGGTGCCGCATTCTATGAAGAGGCTGAATCAAAGGAAGAATTCTTTAATCAGCAAAACGAATGCTCCTATGCCATATACGATATTTCAAATCCTGAAAAACCAGTTCTTATGCATATTTTCACCCAGTCAGGCAGAACGTCGGAATGCTGGATGGTGGGAGAAAAGCTGTATATTGTTTCAGGTGACGGAGTATGTGCCTGTGGATACGGCTCTGATAATCCCCAGAAATACTATCCCTTTCTTAAAAAGGATAACATGGATATTAACTGGGATGACAATGATATAACGATAGTCGGAAAGCCTGGCAGAGTCTACTATACTGCACTTTCCATAATAGATGTAACTACCGGAGGAGTAATCGAAAAGGAAGCAATGTACGGGGTTGGCTCAAATCTGTTCTATGGCGAAGACTGGATTGCCTCGTCTTTTGCAGAGCCGTCAGGCGACGGATATTCAGGTAATGAATTTTTATATCTGTTTGACGGAAATTTCAAATTCACAGGAAAGATAAATATCACAAAGGCGGCAAACCTTGATAGCAAAATAAAATGGGATAACAAGGATAAAATAAGCGGTGATTCATCCGCCGTCGTATCAGTAAAGCGGATAGAGAACGAATACAGAATCATACTCGAAAGCTCTCATTATGAAAACGGATGGAAAGCCAGTCAGTCGGTTATTGCACTTAGCGTTGATACGGATAAGGATACAAGCTCCTGCGACCGATACGAAATCGTAACAGAGGAAGGAACTATCTCAACCTTCTATAACGTAACGGAAATACTGTGGGAAAAGGACAGAGCCGTTATAGTAACGGCGCTTACAAGATACACGGATGAAATATTCGATAACACGGTAGCATCATATGTATTTGCCGATTTCAATAACGGTACCGTAGCCGTCCACGGAAACGAGCTTACCGCAGATTATCCCAATAGCCGATTCGGTGAGTACGGCAACGTATATTTTGGAGAATTAAACAGTCTTATCCCGATGGGAAACGGCATATATCTGAAGCACGCCTACCATGACAAGGAAACCTCCTACAGTCCCGACGGCTTTGATATATTCGATTTTTCCGACAGCACATCCCCG
The DNA here is from genome assembly GCA_017408635.1 of Ruminiclostridium sp. GTDB lineage: Bacteria > Bacillota > Clostridia > Oscillospirales > Ruminococcaceae > Ruminiclostridium_E. Next base: position 3,415 of record JAFQUH010000030.1, read on the forward strand.
AAACAGCTCTATAAGGCAGAAGAACGGATGACAGAAAAAGCGGGATTCGACTTCTTCTTTCACGTGTATGATAACAATACCTTCGGTGTGCTTGACGTAGCCTATGGTAAAGACGCATATTTCAGAAACGTTACCCTCCGATGGACTATCTATGATATTGACGTAAACAACAATCAGCCCTTCAAGAAAATATCGCAGACAGAAATAGATACGGAAAAATTCTTTAACGGAGTGGGCAGCTACGATCATACACTTTTCACCGTAAATGACGTGCTGTACTATGCATCTGAAAACGGAGAAATCAGTAAACCGATAAATTAGCACTTTAAAACGCAAAAAGCTCCCCGAGTTTCCTCGGGGAGATTTATTATAGCTTATTATTCAGTTACGTCTGTAGCAGGAGCTTCTGTAGCTTCAGGAGCTGCACCACCGATAATGTCCTCTTCCTCTACTGTGTCAGGAACTGCCTTCTTTACAACTTCCTTATTCAGTATACCGAAGTTTGACTTACCGCTCTTCTTAATCTTATACATAGCGTCGTCTGCCATACCGATGATTTCATCTACTCGCATAGTAGAATCCTGGATAATGGAGATACCGATACTTGTATTTACGGAGAGCTTATCACCGTTATCGGAAGTAAAGCCTTCCTTCAGGGTGTTGAGGATTGTCTGTGCAATCTTTGTAGGATCGTTTACGTCAACGTTGCGTATGCATACGATGAATTCGTCACCGCCGTAACGACCTGCCGTACCGAAACCTTCTGTAATCTCTGTAATTGTTGTTGCGACGAACTTAAGAACAGAGTCACCTGTTGCATGGCTGTACTTATCGTTGAAGATCTTGAAGTCGTCAACGTCAATGAAGAGGATTGCAAATTCGCTCTTACGAACGCTGATAAGATCAATTTCATTATCAATAGTACGTTCAATGGATTCACGGTTATAAAGACCTGTAAGGCTATCGTAGCTTGCTCTTTCTGTGAGGAGCTTTTCACTCTTCTTTGCACGATCGATATCAACGATAACGCCGACGATCTTTGCTACATTGCCGTCTCTGTCTCTGATTGTAGATGTACGCATAAGAATCCAGATATAGTCGCCGTAGATATTCTTCCAGCGGTATTCGTTACCCTCGAACTCTTCACCCTTGGAGAGTCTTTCGAGGTCCTTATGGTAACGGTCTGAATCATCGGGATGTGTCTTTGCCTTAAGTAAGAAGCTATCACCGAAGTGGTCGGAAGGAGCACGGTAGCTGAACTTCTTGTTGAAGTTGTTGGAGAAGATAACGTCGTTTGTCTTGAAGTTCCATTCAAAGATGATGTTATCCGACATTTCTACGATGGTACGGTATCTGCCTTCACTTACGATGATATCATCGATAAGGTCGTTGAAGGATCTTGCGATTTCGCCGTATTCGTTATTTGCCATGATATTGATTCTTGTTTCGTGGTCGCCACGGCGTACCTTTACAAGAGTTTCTTCTATAATCTTTAAGGGCTTTGTTACAACAAATACTAAAATAACTGCTACTACTATCATAATGATAGATACTGCAACGATGGTACCGATGATACCGCCTGCCGCATTACCTGAAGCTGTATAAGCCTTGTCAGTTTCAGCGACTACCGCAACGCTCCAGCTGTCTTCAATACCCTCAATGGGAGCAATCTTTACTGCAAAGCCTATTGTGGGGATATCGCCTGCCGCCGTACCCTTGAAGTTATCTACACGGCCTGCAGCACCTGTACCTGCCGCAGATGCGAGCTTGTTATAAGCACTGAGGTTTTTATCCTTGAGGTTACCTAAATATGTACCGTCGATTATTGAGCCGAGAGAGTCGATTGTTACGAGTCTTGTGTTAGCCGCAAACTGTGAGCCTGTTGCAAAATCCTTCATTCTTGTGTAGTTGAAGAATACGAGAACGTCATAGTTGCCGCTCTTCTGCTTTACAACCAGCTTGATGTCAGCTGAACCGCCTGTAGCGTCGGGGAAGAGAGGATCTGTCTTTTCCTTGTCATCCTCGCCGTATTCAGCGTAAATATCCTTTGAGTAGCAGTAAACTGCACCGTCCTTATTTAAGCTGGAGATATTCTTAAGAGCTGTCTTTGTCTTGGAGTTGTTCTTTAAATCGTTAACTACGCTTTCCTGACCTGTTGAGTAATGAAGATTACCGTAGGAGTCAGTAACGATGATTCTGGCAAGATCGAACATAGCGTCCTTATCCTCGTTGCCGATTTCAATCATTACTGTGTAATTGCCGATAAATTCATCAATCATACCTGTCTTACTGTCCTTTGTGAAGCCGGTAATGTAAGGGTTCTCAGCAATCTGCTTTGTGGTACTTGACAGAGTTGCAAAATATTCTGAAAGGCTGCTTGCCTGTCTTTCCGCCATATCCTTGGCGGCGTCAGTGTAATTCTGCAATGCTATACTGTTCATCTGCACGTTTGCTACAATTGCAAAAGCGACAGAAGGGATGATAATAAAGCATGTAAGTACAGTGATCAGTAAGGTTTTGATTCTCATAAAAATAACCTTTCCTTTCCAATATTTATTCAAAATCTGAAATCATATCCATAAAAACGCCCGATGGACGATAAACGATTTTCATACAGTTAATAGTATAACACAAAACTTAAAATTAGTAAATGGATTTATGACGGATTTATTCAAATTGACTAATATAATTATACTGCGTTTGGTTAAAAAGCTGAAAATAATATTGTTATGCCCTCGCACACCTTCGCAAACGGTTGAAAATCAAAGCCTTATAATATATAATATACAGAGAAATTTTAAATACAAGGAAAAAATAAATGTTCAGAACCTATAAATCCACTACTTTTGCCTGTTATACGGGGTATATAACCCAGGCGGCAGTAAACAATCTCGCACCGATACTCTTTATCGTATTTCAGCAGAAATTCGGTATCGGCTATGAGCTTATCAGCCTGCTGATAATCACAAACTTTGCAACCCAGCTGATAGTTGACGGACTGGCGGTAAAGCTATGCAAGGTTATAAGCACCCGCACACTTATATCGGCGGCACATTTCTTCTGCGGGGCGGGACTTATCATGATGGGAATGCTGCCATCCGTTATCGACAACACCTTTGCCGCTCTTATGATATCAGTTATAACCTATGCCGTAGGCGGCGGTCTTATCGAGGTACTGGTAAGCCCGATAATCGAAGCTATCCCGAATGATTCGGGTAGTGCAAAGGCTTCTGCAATGAGCCTTCTTCATTCCTTCTATTGTTGGGGACAGATGACGGTCGTACTGTTATCCACAGGCTATATTTTCTTTTTCGGCGACGAATACTGGTATCTTCTGCCTGTGATATGGGGACTTCTCCCGATAATAAACGGCTTTGTCTTTATAAAAGTACCCCTTTCCCCTTCCTTATCGGAGGATACGGGTATACCTCTTTTAAAGCTACTCAGGGAGCGTGGCTTTGTACTGATACTTCTGCTTATGCTCTGCGCTGGTGCCTGCGAGCTTACTATGTCCCAATGGTCCTCGCTTTTTGCACAAAGGGGACTTCTTGTATCAAAGCAGGTGGGCGACCTTTTAGGACCGTGCTGTTTTGCTCTGCTTATGGGTACGGGAAGAGTCTTAAACAGTATATTTGCCAAAAGGATAAATATGTACGCCCTGCTTTGTTTCAGCGGTCTGCTCTGTCTTACCTGCTATATAACCGTAGCACTTTCCGACAATGCGATACTTTCTCTTATCTTCTGTGCCTTATGCGGCCTTTCGGTGGCTGTACTGTGGCCCGGCACCTTCAGTCTTGCGGCGGCGGATTATAAAAAAGGCGGCACGGGTATGTTCGGAATAATGGCTCTACTCGGGGACTGTGGTTGCGGCTTTGGTCCCTTCCTTGCAGGAATGATCTGCGACGCCGTTACCGGTAACGGTGGCACAGAAGCGGCAGGAATGAAGACCGGCTTTGCTTTTTCTACGATATTCCCTCTGCTTCTGATAGGCTCCTCGCTTATTCTGTATTTTATGCACAAAAAAACCAAGAAAAACTGAATACCGTTACCGCCATATTATTGATTTTTATGTAAAAATCTGTGATAATGGCGGTTTAATCTTTACAAATTACTTATAATATGGTACAATACTTATTTAGATATAAAAAATACGCTGTTATCAGCTTACAGATAAAAAGGAATCTTGCCAATGAAAGTAAATCAGATAAAAGCAGGCTCTCTGCTATCCTATCTGACGCTTATATTAGGTACTGTAGTATCCCTCGTATATACTCCCGTAATGCTGGAAAGACTCGGTCAGAGCGAATACGGTGTTTATTCCGTTGTTCTGCCGATGGTATCCTATCTCAACCTCTTCAGCTTCGGACTGGGTAGTGCGTATACACGATTCTACACCAGATATAAGGAGTCGGGCGATAAATTTAATATGGCAAAGCTGAACGGAATGTTTATGGTCATCTATTCAATCATAGGCGTTGTCGTTCTTATCGTCGGCTGTACCATAGCCGCAAATCCCCGTCTTGCCTTTGGTGAAAAGCTCACCGCAGAGGAAATAGACCTTGCGGTAAGACTTATGTACATCATGACTGCCACCGCCGCTATTTCCTTTCCCTTAAGCGTTTTTGAATCCAATACGATGGTAAACGAAAGGTACGTGTTCTTAAAGAGCCTTGCCTTTGTAAAATCAGTAATAAACCCTCTTCTTATCATTCCGCTTTTGATGATAGGTCTGCGAAGCGAAGCCATCGCCTATACGAGCCTTGCCTTCACTCTGCTTTCGGGTGTTCTTAATATCTGGTACTGCTTTAAAAAGCTGGATATCAGATTCTATTTCAAGAAATTTGACTTTAGCTTGCTGGGTAAGATGTTCAAATTCACAAGCTGGGTATTCCTCGGTATCGTAGTAGATCAGCTCAACTGGAGCGTTGACAAGTTCCTGCTCGCCTGGATGCACGGCTCGGAAACGGTTGCGGTATACAACGTAGCCTCCCAGCTGAACATCTACTATATGTCGATGGCTACCACCTTCTCGGGTATTCTTACTCCAAAGGTGCATCAGATGGTGGCGAACAAATCCTCAAACAAGGATATAAGCGACCTTTTCATCCGTGTAGGAAGATTCCAGTTCGTTATTCTGACTATGATCCTCTTCGGCTTTATTGCCGTTGGCTATCCCTTTATACTTGAGTGGGCAGGCGTTGAGAATGCAGACGCCTACGCAATCGCAATATGTCTGTTTATACCCACCATTCTGCCAAGTATACAGAATCTCGGTATTGAGATACAGCGAGCAAAGAATATGCACCGCTTCCGCTCTCTTGTCTACGTGCTGGTAGCCGTGCTGAATATTGTAATCAGCATCCCCTTATGTCAGCACTTTGGTGCATTAGGTGTTGCGGTAGGTACTGCGATACCCGTATTCATAGGAAACGGACTGCTTATGAACTGGTACTATCACAAGCATATCGGACTTGATATTCCCCGCTTCTGGAGAAGAATCAGGGCGTTGCTCCCTTCCCTGCTTTTCCCCTGCATCGTATCGATACTGATAATGACCTTTATCAATATCTCGGGTTATCTTGAGATACTGCTCTGGGGTGCTATATATCTTGTTTCCTTTATCGTTCCCGTGTGGATATTCGGTCTGACGGCGAGAGAAAAGGAAATAGTCACCACCCCGATAAAAAATATCATATCAAAAATACTATCCAAAATATTACGACTCTGAAAGGGCTTCTGGCTATAATGACAAAGATAAAAACCTTCTTCCGCAGACTTTTTGCGGGTAGCTTCAAAAGAATGTTCATGCATATAAACACCATCCATAAGGAAACGGGTAAAAACCGCTTTGTGATGTTCTTCGATATGATATGGTGCATTTTCAGATACTCGATGGGCTATCTTGATTACCGTGTTTTCGGCTTTGCAAATATAAAGGGCAAAAACCGTCGCACCTTTATGAATATGAACGATAACCTGCTTATTTCTAAAAAGCTCAACGACAGAGCCTATTTCACGATTTTTGACAACAAGGCGCTGTTTGATGAGAATTTCTCCGAATATATCGGAAGAGAGTTTATAAACCTTGAAAAATGCGATGCCGAGGCACTCCGTAAGTTCTGCGAGGGCAAGGAAACGGTATTTGCAAAGGCAATAAACGAATTCGGTGGAAAGGGTATTTCCAAGGAAAAGATCACACCGGATACCGATTTTGATGAGCTTTATAAAAGACTGTACGATAACAAGCAATTCCTTATAGAAGAAACCATCGTCCAGCATCCCGAGATGAGCAGACTAAGTCCTTCATCCATAAACACAATAAGAATGGTTACGGTTCTTCACGAGGGCAAGGTGAATTTCATGTACGCCCTTGTAAGAATGAGCAACGGTGAAAACTGCGTTGACAATATCTGTAGCGGTGGTATGTACGTATCGATAGGCGATGACGGAGTCATCAGAAAGCCTGCCTTCTGTGACGCTACGGGACTTTATTATGACTCTCACCCCTACACAAAGACAGTATTCAACGGCTTTAAAATACCGATGTTTGACGAAGCGGTAGAGATGTGCAAGAAGGCGGCTCTTGTAGAGCAAAGAGTAGGCTATATCGGTTGGGACGTGGCTATCACTCCCGAAAGACCTGTGCTTGTAGAAGGCAATACCCTTCCCAGCTACGATATGTGTCAGAACTACGGACATATTGACAACAAAACCGGCGTCAAGCCTAAATTCGAGAGCTTTCTCGGCAAGGATTTTTTTAAGAAATAAACGTAACCCCTCGGAAACTACTGTTCCGAGGGGTTTCTGTTTGCTTATTTAATTTTAAGCTCTTATTATTCTTGCCTCGCAATAGAATCTCTTATCATGAGCGTGTCCCATTGAGAAGGTCTTTCTGGGTAATGCGCCATCCTTTATAACTGTGGGGAAAAGCTCATCCTTTGTCATGGAGGGCAGTAAGAAGCCGATACTGTTTTCCTTTTCGCAAAGGCTCTTTACAACGTCATCACCGTGGATATAGTCGATAACGCCCTTATTTTCAGAAAGGAACTTATCGAGGAAATTCTGAAGACTGCCTACGGTAAGGTTTGCTCCCTGCTTTGTGATAGTGAAGTCTGCTTCTTCTCCGTTAAGGACTACGGTAAAGGTCTGTCCGTCAGTACCCTTTACAAGACCTAACGCCTCGGTCATTTCTGCCATCAGCTTATCTGTATCAACGTCTGTAATAACTCTGTGGATAGCTTCAAATTCGAGGGCTGGGCTGTGAAGATTTACCACCTCTGCCAGAGCATATCTTGCAAGTGCGGTATCAGGTGAGCCTGCCGCCTTCTTTTCCTCGTAGCAAGCCTTTGCAGTAGCAAGGGAGTGATTTCCGTCGCCCATTGCATATAAAAGCACTTCTTCGTTTGTAAGTCCGTATCTGCTATTGAAATCCGCCTTGTCGGAGAGCTTATCAAGAGCGTCAAAAACCGCCTTTGCATTTTCTCCGTCAACAAGGTAGCCTTCAAGGTGTCCGCCGCCCTGCATAAGCTCAAAATCGTAGAGCTTTGTAAGTGCCGCCGTATTGTTTTCGAGAGGCTCGATTACCGTCTTTTTAATATCATCGATAAGTATCATAATGTGGGGAAGCTCTAAAGAAGCGTCACGGCGAATCTTTACACGGGGAGGAATACGGCTTGCTACCGTAGCCTCGGTCGCTCTTACCTGGGAGGTGCTACCCTTGTTATAATCATACATTTCAAGGTCGATTGCACCCACAAGTCCCGTTCTCTTCTTGCCGTCTGCCTGAGTTCTTATCGTGAGTATAAGGCAGTCCTTATATTCATTGAAAAGCTCTTCCTTAAGGTACTTTTCCATTTCGTTGTTGATAGCTTCAATTCTTGCCTCGGCGTCAGGCTCTTCGAGATACACTTCGGGAAGAATGAGCTTTAAGCAGGAGGGACTGTCCCCTGCGATCTCCGCTGTCTTTTCCCAGTACTGAGGCTCGCTTGTGTACTGGTCGCAGGCTACTACCGCCCACTTGGTCATTTCTGCTTCGGAAAGTTTCGGAAGCAGTATATTTGCTTTTGTAAATGCCGTCATAATTATTCCCTTTCTTATCTTATTACTGCGGCTTTGCGCCGTTTTTACCGAAATACGTATCATAAAGCAATATCTTTGCAGGAGATGAATGATTAACGTCGGCTGCTATTCTGATCTGCTTTACACCCTTTATATCATACTCTTTTACCAAAGGCGTGGATGGCTGAACAAGCTCTATCGAATCCAGCTCCTTACCATCCGCATATATTACAATACGATTTTCCCCTTTAGCGGTATCGTCAATCTTGGATATTGTCAGATATAGTGTTTCGTAACCCTCGCTGTTATCGAATATAATATATCCTCCTTCGTTTGCATCAAGCATTATACCTGTATTATATTCCTTGCCAAGAACAGAATATTTCTTATCAAGACTGTTTGTAAACACCTCTGATTTGAAATGTTCATAAGGTGTTTTTTCAGAAGGCACCGCCGCAAGATCAGGTGCAGTTACTTCTTCTTCCTTTATTTCAGGCTTTTTGCCGTTCTTTGCAAAATAAATATCATAAAGCAGCATAATGGCAGGAGAAGAACGATTCTGTTCTACGGCAATTCTTATCTGCTTTGCACCCTTTATATCATATTCCATAGAAACCGGCGAGGAGAACTGTCCGAAGCTCATTCTTTCCAGCTCCTTATCGTCAGCATATACTCTGATATAATTATCGCCTCTTGCGGTATTATCGGTTTTTGCCGCCGTCAGATAAAGCGTTTCGTAACCCTCACTGTTATCAAATATAATATATGAACCATCGTTCGCATTAAGCATTATGCCGGTGTTGTGTTCCTTACCGAGAATAAGATAACTTTTTTCGAAGCTATTATCGAGTAGCTCCACTCTATTTTTTTCATAAGGCTTCTTTTCGGAAGGTACCGCCACAAGATCAGGCGCGTTTACTTCTTCTTCCTTTATTTCAGGTTTTTTACCATTCTTTCCGAAATACATATTATAAAGCAATATATCTGCTCTGGAGGTATTGCTCTGTTCTGTTGCTATTCTTATTTGCCTTGCACCCTTTACGTTATACTCTAGGGTAACAGGTAAAGGAATTCCATCTAATTTGATTGGCTCCAGTTCCTTATCGTCAGCATAAACTCTGATAAGATTTTCTTTTTTACCTTCATTATTATCAGTTTTTGCCGCTGTCAGATAAAAAGTTTCGTAGCCGTCGCTGTTATCAAATATAACGTAGGACGCCTCATAAGCATTCAGCTTTATACCTGTATTATATTCCTTACCGAGAACGAGATAACTCTTTTCGTAACTGTTATCAAGTATTTCCGCTTTGTTATTTTCGTAGGGCTTCTTTTCAGAAGGAACTGCCACTAAATCGGCAGTTTCACTTTCCTGACTGCTATTTTCTTCGATTGCTTCGCCATCCTTATAGAAGCATATATCCGTCAAAGCTATATCAGCCCTTACGGAATTGCTTTGCAGAACAGCTATACGAAGGCGGCTTTTACCCGAAATATCGTATTCCACAGTCTGCGGTGCAGAGAACTGTTCTGTTTTTACGGCTTTCAGCTCTTTTTCATCCGCAAGAACACGGATAACGTTCTCGCCCTTTGCCGTATTATCGACTCTTGCTACGGTAAATTTCACCTTATCATATCCATCGCAGTTGAATATAACGTAGGACTCCTCATAGGCATTAAGCACTATACCCGTATTATATTCCTTGCCAAGCACCATAAAGGATTCTTCATAGTTGTTTTCAAGAACCTTTGCTTTGTTGTTTTCAAAGGGCTTGATATCAGGATAATATACTACGCCGCCAGAAACGGAGGTATTACCGCCCTGGGATGAGGAAGAACCTGTACTTTCCGTCGTACTTGATACGGCTTGGTTATTTCCTCCCGAAAGGGATACTATAAGAACTATTAAAAGTATCACCGCCAGCAGAATACCACCCGCTATAGCTATCATTTTTATTGGAAGCGGTTTTGCCGACGAGGTACTCATTGCAGACTGCACAGGTACGTTATTTACCGGAGGCTGCACGGGTGCAGGATTTGCAGGTCTTCCGCCTGGCATCTTTACAGATCCGCCCTGTACCGATGATGAAGTTTCCACGGTAGTAGTTTTGATAGAATCAAAAAAAGCGTCTGTTTCTTCCTTTGAGGTCACGCAATCTGTTGCCGCTTTTTCGGTAGTGCTCTGAGTGGTATACACCACCTGCTCTTCTTCTTTTCTGTCGCTGTTATGTATATGAGCGTTTATTGTAACGTTATTGATTATGACTTTCGCATCCTCTTTACCTAGCGCCTTATTGACGGAGGAAATGAGTGATTCAGTCTTAAAATCATTGTTGGCGGTATCAACCGTTACCCACTGACTTGAAACCAGATAATATTTAAAGCCTGCCACAAGCTCGGTATTATCTATTTTGTAGGGAATAATCGTTCTGGGATGATCGCTTCTTTCGTCGGCAAGAGCAAGTTCTCTTGCTACCTGGGGTGACTGTGCGGAATTTTCACTATATATTACGATAAAAACTCTTGATTCGCTGATAGCCTCTGTAATACTCGGCTGCCAGTTTGCACCGCCTGAAATATCCCTGGGTGCTATCCAGCATTTTATTCCGTTTGATTCAAGAGCATTGCAGACCATATTTGCAATTTCTTCATCCTTTGTACTGTAGCTTATGAAAACCTCTGCCATTAATAATCCTCCTTAAAAAATAACTAAATATATTGTATCATATTTCTTTAGTAATTACAAGAAAAAAATAACTCCACAGTCATATTTTTGACTGTGGAGTCTGAAGTTCAATTTTACCACCAATAACGGAGATAACCCTGTTCGTAAAGCTCGGGCAGGCTATTGAGATAATATCTGGGATTGAGTCGGTTTCCGTAGCTGTCACGTACCTCAAAATGACAATGCGCGCCGTAGGCTCTTCCCGATTCGCCCAGAGCCGCTATACATTGTCCCTGAACTACGTACTGTCCCTCGTATACGAAAATTTCACTGTTGTGAGCATACCAGGTCTGGTATCCGTCGGGATGATCGATTACTACAAGATATCCGAAGCCGCCATTATGCCAGCCTGCATAGGATACAACGCCGCTGGCACCTGCATAGATATCGCATCCGTAGTAGCCTACGATATCGACGCCCTGATGTCCGTAGTAGCCGCCGTCCCACCAGCCCCATTCTGAAAGCTCGCCACCATCGACGGGCCAGATGTACTTGGTGTTTATATTTACCTCTTCGTCGGAATAGTGTGATGACTGGGGAGGTAACGTACCCTGGGAGATAAGCTCTGTAACGGGATCCTTTGTTCTGACTGTAGAGATAATATCTCTCTTAACCTCTTCACCGTTTACGTAATAAACCTTGGCTGTAACCTGATTTATTCCGTATTCGCCTGCAATTACAGTAGTGTTTACACCCTGATAATGCTGATCGTCTGTAGTATATTCGGTATCATAGGGTACCTCTACGTCGTATACTTCCGTTCTTGAAATAGAAACGGAAAGGAAGGGTACCTCCTGATTCTTAAGTATCTTCTGTCCTGCACGCAGAACGAAATCCTCATCCATAATACCCGGATTCAGTATCTCAAGCTCCTCCATTGTGATACCCAGCTTTTCACAGATAAGATAATGGGAGTCACCATCAACAACGGTATAATATGCCGCCTCTACCTTCTTTGAGGTGATGAGGTCAATAATGCTCTTTGAATCTACTATACTGTCGGAAAGATAAAGTCCGGGAACGTAGGATATCCTCTTTTCAAAGGCTACCTCCTCATCAGGCGAGGAATTGGTGCGGTAGTTTTCAAGAAGCTCCTCGGTCTTTGCTTCTACTGCCGTCTTATCAACAAGCGCACCGTAGAATTTATTTCCTATGTACATACCGTAAGCATATTCGATAGGCTGATCGGATAATTCCAGCATCTTGTTTACAAGCTGATATTTTGTTATATAGCCCTGATCGCCCAGCATTTCAAGAGAATACTCCGGCTCCATTACTACAGTCTTTTCCGCACCCATATAGGTAATACGGCTCTGCATCATCTGTTCGGCGTCTATAAATACCTGCTCGTTTTCAATGTAGCCAACAAACTTACCGTTGACAGAGAGCTTTATCGCATAAGTAGTATTAGTAGCATAGCCTACAACGCTTACAACGAAGACAAGTGCGATAAAAGGCACGGCATAGTTGAAAAGCGTAACGATAAGACCTCTTTTACCGAAAAGAGAATCCTTGACGATAAGCAGATACAGCTTTAATGCCGTTCTCTTGTCGCCGTCAGCCTTTGCCTGCGCTATCTTTCTTCTTGTTCTCTTAAGCGCTCTCCAGGTCTTTACAAAGGGAGAGGTTACAGCGGACAATATTGCCTTCCCGATCCTTACCATAGTATCACGGAATACCTTCGTATGTATCCAGATAAAGTTGGCAAGGGATACTATAAGCATAAGGGGAAGTCTGAGGCAGGCTACAAGCACCTTACACAGATATTCTCCGAAATCGCTTATACGGGCAAAAATGGGATTTTCCCCTTCTTCCTCCGCTTTTTGTATTATTTCTTTTTCTTCGTTCTTTTCTACATCCTCTGTGGATGCGGAAACCGTAACAGCCTGACTATCGTTTTTCTTTTTATCATCGTTATCAGGCAGGATGATCTCTTCTATCTCATCCTCATATAATGGCATTTTTAAATCGTTCATAAAGTATCAGATCCTTTTCATGTGTTTTAAAGCACATTTCATTGACTCTTCGCTTTCTTTCTGATATACATTGAGCAAAGGACTTCTGCAAGCCCTTTGCCCACTCTTTTCCGTCATGAAATTATATTTTTATGATTCTGAAGTTTTTCAGGTCAATTTATATCCTATATTACGGGAACAAGTTCCCATGACATATATTATATCAAAAAGGTTACAAAATCGCAACAATTTGTAACCGTTTTGTTACCGTTTTGTAACCTTTTTGTTAAATTCAATATATTTTCACTAATAAATCGAGGCTGATTTTGTTCATTCTCACAACAGATTATTGGTTTTCGTTGGATTAAGCTCCATAAAATCTCTCTATTCTATCGGAGATATAAAGATAATCAGGATAAGTTCTTCCGATTCTTTCTATGCAGCTTCGGATAAATCTTTCCCTCTCTGCCATATCATCCCTCATAGCCTGCTTTGCACCCCACAGGTGAGTATAATTGTTCTGCGGGAAGAAAAGCTGATCCTTATCGAGTAAGGTTTTATATTTCATACCACATTTTTTACAAAGCATAGGAAGTAATCTCTGCTCTGCAAAGACCATATAGGTAAGATAATCTCCGCCCTTTTTCGCCTTTTTCATAAAGGTTATCGCCTGGGAGGTATAATACTGCTTGAAATCCTCGTCGGGCATATATAAAAAGGCGGTATTGAGCGCGGGAAGAGTATAGTCAAGTCCGTCAGGAAAGGTATAATCCACCATATCAAAGGTGTCTGTATCGGGATAGATTGAAGGATTCAGATATTCCTCGTGTGCCGCTATCAGCTCATCCTTGAAATCAAGACTGTCCCACACGATAAAATCCGTATCTATCATAACGCAGGGTGCAGAAAATTTCTGCAAGGCAAGTAGCTTGCCCCCTGCCCAGAACATTACGGGATCGATTTCATTACTGTCTACCTCAAGAGAGCTATCCAGCTCGTCCCAGATATCCGTTATACCGATTTTTCTGAAAAGCTCCTCACCCTTCTTATCGGTTATCATGGTTATACTGCCGTTCTTCTCCCTCCAGGAAAGAGCGGATAATACCGTGCAGTAAATTTCGGTTTTGTCGATTGTAAGCTCCTTATCCTTATTCTTCGCATAAAAAGGAGCGGAGCAGAAAATATGAAAGGCTCTCATATCAGGTGTATTCCGTAGCCGAATTTATTCAGCGGCTCTGACGTGAAATAGCTGAGCAACGCCTTTTCCTTTATTCTTAAAGCGTTTACAAAATCATCATAATTGAAGCTGCCGTTTTTTGCAGTCATAAAGCCTGCAAAGCTACCGTAGTTAAAGCTACCGTTAGCAAAACTGCCGTAGCTGAAGCTACCCTGTTTAAAGCTCGAAATACTAAAGCTGGTTACGTTGAAGCTGGTTATTCTGAAGGAGCCCTTTTCATACTCAAACTGATGCTTAAAGGAGCTAAAGGAGCCTGATACCGCTGTAAATGAGCCGAAGGCAGAAGAAACGCCTGCCGCAGTTTTGTTACCTTCTTTGATAAAGGGTGGCTGAACTGCTTTTTTGTGGTATGCTATTACGGGAGCTTCCTTTTTGCCGCAGAATATCTCCTGTAGCATATTGTCAGGGTTTGCACCCTTCGGTATTCTTCTGACAAGCTCCGCTTCGGTAAGGCAGTCGTGTGCCTCCAGCCAGTCTGCAAGCCTGCCGCCGTAAAAATAACCACGGACGTCCGCTATATTGAAATTTTCCTTAATGCCGTTTACGTCTGATATTTTTTTGCCGTTTATCCACAGACAGCAATTTTTCATAGGGTATCTTCCTTCCATAATTCTGTATTTGTCCTTGCCGACAGAATTACTTTTTTATAGTCTTTTTCACCATATCTATAAGTATCGGTGCGAGATTCAGCTTCGGTTGTTCAAGCACCGCCTCGTAAAGCATTTCTATAATGCGTGCCGCCTGCTTTTCATTCGTTGCTAGACGGCGACTTAACAAATCAGCCTTACTTATGGCAAGCTGTGATATTCTACAGCACTCACCGGATTTTACAATATCATCAAGTATCTGTAACGAGCGTCTGTATGACGCCACCTTGCCCTCGTGAACTACAGGCTTTGCCATATCGTCGGCTATACGGAGCTTGATTATCATTTTCAGCTCCTCCGCATCGATATCGTTCATCAGGCGTTTTAAATGCACACGATCTTCTTTTATTTCCACATCGTGATATTCCAGCAGGAAATCTACCGTTTCAAGCAGTTTTTTATCAGAGGTGATACTCTTTAAGAATTTTCCTGCGATTATTCTTGCCAGCTCCTCGTGTCCGTAATAATGCTCTGTTCCCGTTCCGTCGTCGCTATAGCAATCGGGATTTCCTGCATTATGGAACAGTGCGGTATAACGGGAGGCAGGCTGTGGCGGAGAAAATTCCACCGCTCTGCATATATGCTCCCATAAATCCACGCCGAAATTCTCCTTCGGGAGAAATTTATAAGCGGCTCTTAAATCGGGACAGATATCGCATAGCACCGTAGGAAACTGCCTCATAACCTGACTGATATTTCTTGTAAGGAGCAGTCTTGTGAGCTTGGTATAAAGAATCTCCTTATCAATAGTCAGCAGTAAGGGGGCGTTTTCTTTTATTGCTTTTGCAGTAATTTCATCAATTACGTAGTTTCCGTCACCCAGGAAAATAAGTGCATTAAGTATATTTTCGGGATTTGACTTAAGACTAGACTGGGGCTCTAATTTTAACGTAAGCTCGTTTTCGTCAAGATCGTTTTCCTTCCATAGCTTTATGGGATATTCTCCGATTGCCTTCAGAGTAATAATCTCACCGTCTATACACTCCATACCATCAAAGGGATCCTTAAAACCCTTTCTTGGGTGATATGCAATGGCATTTGCGGAAAAATCCCTGCCGGCAAGGTCGAAAAGGTAATTATCGGTATAAACCGCCTCGCCGTTTACAATTTCCTTTCTGTAGGAGGAAACCTGCACCACCATACCAGGCACCGACACCATAACGCTGCTCATTTTTCTGTCACGGGATACGATGCGCATATCACGGAAGATATACATCATCTCTTCAAAGCCTGCATTGGTGATGATATCGTAATCCATAGGACTGCGACCTGCCAGAAGCTCACTTACGCAGGGACCTGCTATGTAGGCTCTGCATTTTTCCCGTTCGATCGTTTTAAGCATATCAGCAATCTGCTGCGGAATATTGAGCTTTTGCTTTGCCAAACGATCACCTCATTTATCTTAATCTGTTTCTTCGCTGTTCTTGTCGGGAGCGTCCTTGAACGCCCAACCGTTTACACCGCTTTTACGAAGCGCCGTGAATATACGGAGCTTAAAGCCTTTATCCTTCTTTTCCATATCGTTTAAAAACTGCTTTGTGGTTTCTCTGGTCGTGTTCTTATCTGCAGGGCAGATGGATTTCACCACCTCGAGATTGTTTCTTTTACAAGCAGCTACGATCTGGGATTCGGGAGCAAAGACCAGCGGTCTTATCATAGTTATCTGTTTTCTTGAAAGGTAGGTCTTCGGTGCAAAGCATCCGACTCTGCCCTCCTTGAAAAGATTCATTATAAAGGTTTCTGTGACGTCATCCTTGTGATGTCCCAGTGCTATCTTGTTACAGCCTGCCTCTATCGCCGCATCGTGCAGAGCGCCTCTTCGGAGCTTTGCACAAAGGGAGCAGGGATTAGGCTCTTTTCTTATATCAAATACGATCTCGCCTATATTGGTATGCACCAGCTTAAAGGGCACGTCCAGCTTTTCGCAAAGCCTTGCCACCTCTTCGTAGTTGTTCTGCTGACCGTTAAAGCCGGGATCAAGTGTGATAGCCACAAGCTCATAGGAAAATTCAGCAAAGCGCCTCATTCCTGCCAGTCCCGCAAGAAGAGCAAGACTGTCCTTACCTCCCGAAACGCCGACTGCTATTCTGTCGCCGGTCTGGATAAGGTCGAATTCCTGACACGCCTTTCTGATATAACCCATTATCTTCTGCATAGAGTCATTTCCGTTTCTTAAGTTTAAACATATTTTCGTGCTTTTTGACGGGAATATTCAGCTTTCTCTGTATTATCATAACCGTAGCGTCGCAGACTACGAAAAGCACGATACAGATTATTGCACCGATATACGCCCAGTCGTACTGCATTATCATGCCGGTGAGCAGAAAGCCTGCTCCCAGCACGATTATGAAGTATCTCAGTTTATCAAATATCTTGAGTACAGATTCCATTTTTCAACCGTTTGAAGCGGGAGCCTATTAATCCTCGCCCAGCTTCAGTGCCTTATTGATATTTATCTTACGGATAAGCGCACCGAGAATTGCAAAGCCGCCTATCAGCATAAGTCCGATGATTATATACATCTTTATGTAGTCCGCCTGCATTGCCGCTACTCTGAAGGGCGGTATCTGATCGTCAACGGCGTACATGAACTGGAATAAGGGAACGAACAGGTCGCTTACCACACCACCGATGATGAAGGAGCAGGCTATAGAAACGCCTGATACCAGTATCTGCTCGTAACCGAGTATTCCGATAATTTCTCTGAAGGAAACACCCATAGCACGAAGAATACCGAACTGCAGAGTTCTGCTTCTTATGGAGAGTATCCAGTAGATAAGGAAGCCTATGATAGTCATAAGCATAATAATTACAAAGCCCAGCGTAAGAGCGCCGTTCATACCCTGAAGTGAAGGATCGGTCTTTTCTGCGATAAGCATCTGTGCGCTGTCCTTTACCTGCTCTATGGGAAGTCTTGCCTTCTCTATGCTTTCGTAAAGTGCCTCACTTGTTGCGCCTTCCTTCATCTTAAGCCATATCTGGTAAGGCTCGGGAATAGTTCTTGAACGAACGAAGCTATAGTTCATAACTGCGAAGTCGCAGGTGTTGGGGTTCATACCAGGCCAGTAATCAACGATAGCCATAACCGTGGTATCAAGATTATCGTTTCCTGCCCACTTGAAGGTAATTACGTCACCCTGCTTTGCGCCGGTCTTTTCAGCAAGTCCGCTTGAAATGATAACGCCTGTGCGGTTTTCAACAAGGGCGTTGGTGTAGTTCCACCAATGTACAGGCAGAAGGTCATTTCTGAACCAGGCTGTCTGTGCAAACTTATCAGGCTCGATAGCCATAAGAGTCATCGGCTGATTCTTTTTGCCCATCACCATTTTAACCTTGTCGTTTATAAGCACCTTTGTAGCTATTTCAACGCCTTCCAGCTTTTCGTAGCGTTCAAAGTCGGTTTCTACGTATTCACTGCTTCCGCCCTCTTCAGAGGAGGTCATGGAGAATTCCGTGATAGTAACGTCTGCGCCGTTTTCATAGTAGATCCTGTCGCTGATGTTGTTATTTATAGCTCTTGCGGTATTGGCAGAGAACAGACCGAAGGAGAAGGTGATAACAAGGAACAGCATAAGGAAGCGTTCCTTACCACCCTGTGAACGGCATACGGTAGTAATAGCCATATACTGTGAGGGTGACCAGAAAGGTCTGCCAAGATAATAAACGATTCTTAATAAGTAGGGGTATATTCTTATAAATAACAGACCGAAGCCTAAAATCATAAGAGTTGAGAAAATAAACAGTAAGGGATCAATCTCTCCGGTTGCTACGAAGGTACCGTCAGCTATTGAATTTGTAAGTCCTAAGGTATGGAAATAGTGGAATACAAAGGCAGTAGCCAGCAGTATAACGTCAATGAAGAGCTTTTCCCACAGGGACATCTTTACGACCTTCGTCTTGCTCGCCTTATACTGTACGATGGTGAGCTTTGACGCAGGGATTATCGGTATCATTGTGGTAAGGAAGAATACTACCACCGCAAGCAGAGCGTATACGATACTTACAGAGGTTATCTTTGCCGCAATACCCGTGCGGTTTACAAACTCTAAAAAGCCGTTGCTGACTCCGAGGAACTGGCAGAGTGCAAGACCGATAAAGGGAGCGAATACAAGAGTTACAAGACCGAGTATGCCCGACTGTGCGGCATACAGACCGAATACCTGCTTTGAGCTTGCGCCACGGCTCTTGAATACCGCGATTTCGTTTCTTTCACGGTCAACGTTGAGCTGGGATACCATAAAGAGATAGAAGGCTAGCATTACAAGAGCGGGGATCTGTAATATCCACAGGATTCTTGTCAGCTTATCGGCTCTTTCCGTGTACTGACGTATAATGTCGGAAACCTCAAAGCTGTTGGTATAGCCGTTCTTTGCATAGAAAGCGGGATCGCCATCGATAATAGCGGTAACGTCACCGATTCTGTTCATATCAAGGGACTGATAATCAAGCGCGTAGTTTCTGTGCATATCGCTTGTGCTGAACTTACCTGAAGGGATAAGATCGGTCTTTACAGTTTCAAAATCAATGAATATGGCATTGAGATAACTTTCCATGGTTTCTGCCCAGTAGCTGTCGTTATCGGTCAGCTGCTCGTATACACCGGTAATGCATACGTAATAAGGCTCTATGGACGTATCAAGTGAAATTATCTTATATTCCGTACCTATATTTATACCGAGTATCTTGAGTGCTTCTTCAGAAGCAACGCCCTGATATACTCCGTTCTTTACAGGTTCCGTGGGCATTTCACCTCTTGCTATCTTTATATGCTTGTCATAGTCAGTCATACCCACGAGCTTTACACGGGAGGTCAGATCCTTGCCGTCCTTCTGACCTGTAGCGATATAGCTGAAATTGTCTATAAGAGTAGTCTTGCTTACGGTAGTGGACATACCGATAGCGCCTACACGCTCGCCTGACTTCTGCTCGATATCGCTGATGAGCTTAAGCTGTGTTTCGTTGTCGGTGGCAAGCTGTAACGTCTTGTCAACCGTATAAAGTCCGGGAAACTTGCCGGTATCGATCTGGAACTGCTCCATATCCTTTACCAGCATACGCTGAAGTGAAGCGTCCATATATATCGGGATCGTACTCATCATACCTGCAGCCATAAGGAAGCCTAAAAACAGACAGAGCACCATCCATTTGGTGTTACGCATTTTGCGCCAGAGTAAAGTAAACATCCTTTAAATCCTTTCGTCAGAAATAGTAAGTCGGTTCTTTATTTTACAACTACCTCGTCACCCTCGGAGAGTCCCGAAAGGATCTGTACCTCTGTTGCATTTGTGATACCTGTTTCTACGTCAACCTCTATCTTTTCGCCGTCCTTGAATACCTGTACGTAATCTCTTCCTGCAAGAGTCTTTACAAGGTATTTCGGAATAACGATAGCGTTTTCAGCCTGCTCCTTGATGTAGGTGATATCCGCTACTGTACCCACCTTTGTAAAGCTGGGAAGCGTGCCCTTAAATTCGGCGTATACGCTGGAAGTATCGTCGTCGCCCTCTTCCTTGGCTTCGATAGGAGTCTTTACTACGGTACCTGCATAGTCTTCTTCGCTTATTGTAATAGTTACGTCCTGTCCCTTCTTGAACTTTCTGTCCTCATTTACGTTTGCCTTTACGTAGATGACGTCGGGATCGATAATGGTTACAACAGTCGCATAGCCCTTTATCTTTGTGCCGGGCTTTAATCTGTCGGCAAAGCTTACAAGACCGTCGCAGGGTGCATAAAGCTTGGAGTTATCATACTGATTCTGATACTTTGCTAAAGTATTCTTTTCTATCTCCAGCTGTAAACGGCTGTTCTCACTGCCGTTTGCATTATATGTATTCTGTGCCTGCTGTACCTTAAGCTCCTGCTCTCTGAGTGTGTACTCAAGATCGCCTGTGTTGTATTCTGCAAGAAGGTCGCCTTCCTTTACGGTGTCACCTGCTCTTACGTATACTGTCAGGATTTCGCCGTCGATCTTGAAGGAGCAGTTTTCCTGCTTCTGTGATACGCAGTAGCCGGTAGCCGACGCCTTATTTACGATAGTTTTCTTTACTGCCTTGTAGGTGGAGTAGGTTACGTCCTCAACCTTCAGTACGGGAGGATCCAGCAGTTTTTCTTCCTCGGGGAAGAAATAACAGCCTGAAAGACCTATAACCATTGATAAAGCCGCCACGGACGACACGATACGGGTTGCTAAACGATTCATTTTGCTTTGTTCCTTTCTCTTAACCGGTTGCTTATATTTTGCTTTTTCAATTTTTCCTAATTTCCTTTTATTATTCTGATTTCAGAACATAAAAATACACATTATAATTTTAGCACTTTTTCAATCAATTTTCTACACTTTTTGAAATTTAAACGAATTAAACAAAAAAATAATTACATTTTTGTGCAATATACCACACTAAAACTCATAAAAATGGCAATAGCGTACTTGAAATTGATTACCTGTTTATAGTATAATAAATTATATATATACTTTTTTACATTGAAAAAACAAGCCACAAGGCAAAAACATCCTTATATTAAGCATTTTTATGAAAGGAAAACATATATGGAAGCTATAAGCAAGGTTTATGACAACAGAGAATTATCCTGGCTCAAATTCAACGAGCGAGTTCTGGAGGAGGCGCAGGACGAATCCGTTCCCCTCTTTGAGAGATTACGATTCGTATCCATCTTCAGCAGTAACCTTGATGAGTTCTTTATGGTACGTGTAGGCTCTTTATACGATCAGATGCTGGTTGCACCCGACAAGGCGGAAAACAAGACCAATATGACTCCCGAAGAGCAGCTGAGTGAAATTGCCCGCAGGGTAAGTCATCTGCTTTCCCTCAAGGATCAGGCTTTTACGGCAATAATGAATAATTTCAGCGACTTTGCAACAAGAGTAATGCCTTCCGATCTTCAGGGTGACGACAGACTTTTTATGAGTCTTTTCTTTGAGCGGGAGGTAATGCCGATGCTTTCTCCCGGTGTAATAGACAAGAATCACCCCTTCCCCTTTTTAAAGAACAAGCAGATGTATATCGGTGCATTGCTTCGTAAAAAGAGCGAGGACTTGAAGAAAAAGCAGATAATAGGCATCGTAACGGCGGAATTCGGTGCAAATATGCCAAGAATCTTATTCCTGCCGGGCGAAAAACTACGTTTTGTACTTGTAGAGGATATCATTCTTCACTATTTTGAAAATATATTCACAAACTATTACGTAGAAAGCAGATGCGTTTTCAGAATAACCAGAAACGCCGACATAGACGCAAACGAAGGACTTTACGATCAGGATATGGATTTCCGTGCGGTGATGGAGGAGCTTTGCAAAAAGAGAAAGAAGCTGACTCCCGTAAGAGCGGAATTCAGCTATGAAGCCTCCTACGAGCTTGTAAAAAGAATTCTTTCCTATCTTGAACTTGACGAAAAATACTCCTTCAGACAGAGCTGTCCTCTTGATATGGATTTTCTGTCCGAGCTTGAAGATAAGGTAAGCGGACATAAGGAGCTTTTCTACGAGCCTGTAACTCCCCAATATTCTCCGATGATAAACCCCGGCGAATCTATGTTCGCCCAGCTTTCAAGGAAGGATATCCTGCTTTCCTACCCTTATAATAAATTCAAGGGCTATATGCAGCTACTCAGCGAGGCGGCAGACGATCCCTATGTTACATCCATAAAAATCACACTTTACCGTGTGGCAAGGGACAGCGAAATAGTAAGCGCCCTGATAAGAGCCGCAGAAAACGGCAAGCAGGTGCTTGCCCTTGTGGAGCTTCGTGCAAGATTTGACGAGGAAAACAACATCGGCTGGAGCAAGAAGATGGAAGAGGCGGGAGTCAAGATAATATACGGTCTTGAAGCTCTCAAGGTACACTCAAAGCTGATGCTGATAACAAGAAAAACCGGCAATACTCTTAAGTATTTCACCCAGATAGGCACAGGAAACTACAATGAGCGTACCTCAAAGCTCTACACAGACTTTACTCTTATGACCTCCGACAGAAGTATAGGTGCAGACGCAAGCGTTGTATTCAACGCTCTGTCCCTGGGTACTACGGTAGAAAGCACCAACTGTCTTTTAGTAGCGCCGAGATGCCTTAAATCCCATATTGTTGAGATGATAGACAACGAAATAATCTACGGAGAAAAGGGCTATATCGGACTTAAGCTCAATTCCCTTACCGATAAGGATATTATAGATAAGCTGATAGAGGCAAGCGGCAGAGGCGTTAAGATAGAGCTTCTTATAAGAGGTATCTGTTGTCTTGTGGCAGGTGTTGAGGGTGTTACCGATAATATAACGGTGCATTCCATCGTCGGCAGATTTTTAGAGCATAGCCGTATCTATATCTTCGGCAAGGAGGAACGCAGAAGGGTGTTTATTTCTTCCGCCGACTTTATGACTAGAAACACAGAACGAAGAGTAGAGGTCGCAGTACCGCTGAAGGACAGCCGTATTGCAGATACCGTGGCAGGTATTTTCGACGATATGTATAAGGACAACGTCAAGACAAGAATCCAGGACAACGACGGCATTTACAGAAGAGTAAAAAGACTGCCCGACGAAGAGCCCTTTGAAGTGCATAAGGTATTCTACGAGCGTGCCTATAAGGAAGGCGAGCAGGTACAAAAGCAGAGCAAGGCTCCGAAAAAATCCTTCCTTCAGAGGCTGAAGGAAAAATTCGCAAAATAACCGAAAGGATAAAGCAATGAAATTTCTTATAATCGACGGCAACAGCATATTAAACCGTGCCTTTTACGGCATCCGTGTGCTTTCAAACAGTAAGGGTATTCCCACAAACGCCCTGACGGGCTTTACAAATACCCTGCTTATGCTGAAAAAGGATATTGCCCCCGACAGAATAGCAATCGCCTTCGACCTTAAGGCGCCCACCTTCCGCCACAAGAGATACGACGGCTACAAGGCAAACCGCAAGGGTATGCCCGAGGAGCTGGCAGTACAGCTTCCATATATCAAGAAGATAATAGAATATATGGGTATCACCATTCTTGAAAGAGAAGGCTACGAGGCTGACGATATTATCGGTACTATTTCAGATATATGCAGAAGAAAAGACGTGGATTGCTTTATCTCCACCGGTGACAGAGATTCCTTCCAGCTTGTAAATGATAAGGTAACGGTAAGACTTGCCAAGACAAAGGGTGACGTGCTTTATACCCCTGACGTCATCATGGAGGAATACGGCGTTACTCCAAAGCAGATGATTGAAGTCAAGGCGCTTATGGGCGACACCAGCGACAACATCCCGGGCGTTATGGGAATAGGCGAAAAGACCGCCTTAACGCTTATAAAGGATTTCGGCAGTGTTGACGGAGTTTATGAGAATATAGAATCCGATAAAATAAAGAAGGCGGCAAGAGAAAAGCTCAAAAACGGCAAGGATATGTGTTATTTAAGCCGTGAGCTTGCGGAAATCTGCCTTACCGCACCTGTTGACGATAATCTTGACTGCTATACGGAAAAGCCTGTTGACAGTGAAAATTTATCCGAGCTTTTATCCGAGCTTGAGATGTATTCTCTTATAAAAAAGCTGGGACTTCAGCCCACAAAGCCTCCCGCAATATCAAAGGAGGCAAAGTCTATTCCCACCCCCGATATGCCCGAAGGCGATATAGTATTTATCGATAACGGCAGACTCTTCTGCGGAAAAGCAGGCGAAGTGAGAGAAATATCCGCAGGCGAGCTTGATAGCTTTATAAAGAGTGACACACCAAAGCTGACCTTTGATTTAAAGAACACCCTTACTGCTATCGGCAGGGACAGTATAAAGGGCGTAATATTCGATACCATTCTTGCGGAGTATCTTGTATCCCCCGACAGCAACGACTACAGTATAGATAAATTATGCATAAAATACGGCGTTCCTATGGGACAGAGCCCCGAAGAGAAATCCATCACCATAGCGGCACTCAATATGGCTATTTACGAAAATCTCTCCGCTCTCGGCGGTAAGATGGTGCTCAATGATATAGAGATTCCTCTTGCCGAGGTGCTTGTTTCGATGGAAAAAGAGGGCGTGGAAATCGACTGTGAGGGAATAAAGAAATTCGGTGACGAGCTGACGGAAAAGATCTCTCTCATAGAGCAGGAAATCTATGAGCTGGCAGGGGAAAAATTCAACGTAGGCTCACCGAAGCAACTGGGACATATCCTTTTTGAAAAGCTCTATCTCCCCGTTGGCAAAAAGACAAAGACCAAGACAGGCTATTCCACCAATGCGGACGTACTCGAGGAGCTTATGGACAAGCACCCGATAATTCCGCTGATATCCGAATACCGCTCCCTTACAAAGCTCGTCAGCACCTACGTTACGGGACTTTTAAAGGTAGTGAAGGAGGACGGCAGGGTTCGTTCCACCTTCAAGCAGACGGAAACCAGAACCGGCAGAATTTCCTCTGCCGAGCCTAATATACAGAATATCCCCGTCAGAACAGAGCTTGGTAAGAACATGAGAAGATTTTTCAGAGCGAAGGAAGGCTATACCCTTGTAGACGCCGACTATTCACAGATTGAGCTTCGTGTTCTGGCACATTTATCAGATGATGAAATTATGAAGAATGCCTTTATGAGAGAGGAGGACATTCATACCATTACCGCTTCCCAGGTATTCAATCAGCCTGAAGCCTGGGTAACTCCCGAGCTTCGTAGCAAGGCAAAGGCAGTAAACTTCGGTATCGTCTATGGTATCGGTGCATTCTCTCTTTCAAAGGATATCGGCGTTACCGTAAAGGAGGCTGACGCCTATATCAAGTCCTATCTTGCAAAATACAGTGGTGTTGCCGCCTTTATGGAAAAGACTGTTGAAACCGCAAAGGAAACAGGCTACGTATCCACCCTTTTCGGCAGAAACCGCTTTATAAAGGAGCTTCAATCAAGCAATAAGATACTGCAGAATCTCGGTAAGAGAATAGCAATGAACACTCCCATTCAGGGTACGGCGGCGGATATCATCAAAATTGCTATGGTGAAGGTCTATAAGAAGCTACAGGAAAGCGGACTCGACGCAAAGCTCATACTTCAGGTACACGATGAGCTTATCGTAGAAGCGAAGGAATCCGACGCCGAAAAGGTAGCCGCATTATTAAAGGAAGAAATGGAAAACGCAGTAAAGCTCTCTATTCCTCTTACTGCCGACGTAAACACAGGTAAGACTTGGTATGATACTCACTAAAAATAATTGCGACAGAAATCTGCTGATTGAGAGTGCAACGAAAATAGAAGCGGAATGCTTTTCTGATTCCTGGTCAGCCCGCTCTGTAGAAGGTCAGCTTATGGCTGACGGCTCGGTGTTCTTCTGCTCCGCCGACGAAAAGGGCAATATCACGGGCTACGTCTGCGGTCAGATACTGGCTGACGAATGCGAGCTTTACAGAATTGCCGTAACCGGTAAATACAGAGGAAAGGGCTACGCAAAGGAGCTTATGACACGGTTTATAGAAGAATGCAGAGATAACGACGTAAGCGGAATCTTTCTCGAAGTCAGAAGCAGTAATACCCCTGCAAGAACGCTTTACGAAAAATACGGCTTTCAGAACGTGGGGGTAAGGAAAAACTACTACTCCGCTCCTACAGACGATGCGATAATATACCGATGCGATATTTAATTTTACCACTCGGTAGCGATTTTTAACCACTCGGTAAAAAGCTATTGAAAATTAAAGACAATTATGTTATTCTTTAAAAAAACGATTTTAAGGAGCAACCCATGAAAAAACTTATCATTATACTTTTATCCGTAGTTATGTTGACAGCGACAGGCTGTAGTATCAGTAAGCCCGTCGCACCCACCTCCTCGGCTACCGAAAGCAAGACCACCGCAGGCAAGCTGGATTACGAGTTCTATATCGATAGTCTTGATTTCTATATGGATAGCTACACAGACGCTTCTGATAAGGAAACTGCGGCTATGGAAAAAATGAATCAAGCCGCATCCGAGGAGCTTCCTGACACAACGGAGCTTAAATCGGCGTATAAAGCCTGCCTTTCCGCTCTTGAGGATTTTTCTGAGCTTACCTCACCCGAAGGCATCAGTAAGGAACATGAAGAGCTTATGGCTATGATAGAAAAGGAGAAAAGAAGCTACGAGCTGCTTTTGAAGAATCTCGACTACGCCGATAAGCGCAACAACCTGACCGACGCCGAAAAGGAAGAGCTATCAGCCATACAGAAGGAATTGGAAGAACTGTTATCCTATGAGGAAGGCGAGCCTACACTATGGGATATCAGAAACAATGCCGTAAATGCGGCGCTTGAATTCTGCGAATAAAATCTGAAAAGAGAACTGCAACGTATCAGTTCTCTTTTTTCATTTGGCATAAGGCGGAAAATAATGTCATAAATCAAAAAAATTTTCTGAAGACAGAACAAAACAAAGTTCTCTTTAGTCTTATAGGGTGAAAGGGGGAGGAAAAGCATGAAGGATGAAAAACTTATACAGCTTTATTTCGATCGCGACGAAAGTGCTGTAAGGGAAACAGAAGAAAAATACGGAAAGCTGTGCAGAAAAATTTCCTACGAAATACTTAAAAACGAAGAAGACTGTAAGGAATGTATAAACAGCTCCTATCTTAAAGTATGGAACAGCATTCCGCCTACAAAGCCCGAATCCTTCAGCGCCTTTCTTGTAAAAGTAGTACGGAACACCGCCCTTACCCTGTCACAGAAGCTTGGCAAACACAAAACAGATTATATTTTTGACGAGCTTGAAGACGTGCTATGCGGAAATGAGCTTGAAAAAATAGTGGATGACAGAAGTGTATCCGCTCTTATAAACAGTTTTCTTGACAGTCAGAAAAAGCGGAACCGTGATATTTTTGTAGCAAGATATTATTTCAATATGACTACAAAAACTATCGCAAAATGCTTTGGTATGGAGCATGCTACGGTACGCTCCCAGCTACTGAGAACAAGAACGGCCCTGCGAAAGTATTTAAAGGAAAACGACATTGACGTCTGAAAGGAGGATATCAGATGAACCTACAGGATAACAAATGGAAAAATATAATAAACGGCATAGACGACAGACATATAAGCGATACCGTAAAATCGCTCCAGAAAGGCTTTGAGCGGGATACCGACTCAGATGAGCTTATAATAATATCAGACCCTGCCGATAAAAACGAGCAGGTAAAGGAAAAAAAGAAATTCGCAAGATTTCTCCCCGTTGCCGCCGCAGTTGCGGTAGCCGTCGGAATCGGTGCGGTATCAGTCACGGTATTAACAAACACGGAGCTTTTCTCCACTCCCTCCGTCACCCAGTCGGAAAGCTCCGAGAGCAATCCGGAATATGAATTTAACGAAGAAGAAACTCCCTATTTCAGCTTTACCGTTCCTGATCCTAAAAGAGAAGAGGTCTGTATCACAAGCTATAAGGGCTTTGCCGAAAACGTAGTCGTGCCCGAAACCATTTACGGCAGAAAGGTAATCGGCTTATGGGATTTTACATTCTCCGACCGTTCGGATATAAAGACTGTCACCCTGCCCGAAGCTATAACCGAAATACCCGACTATTGCTTTTCGAGATGCGAAAATCTTACAAACGTATATTTTAACGGCAAGATAAACAGCATAGGCGAAAACGCCTTTTCAGGATGCCTATCTCTTGAGAGCTTTACCATACCTGAACGGGTATCAGAAATAAAAGACGGTACCTTCTATAAGAGCGGCTTAAAGGAAGTAAAGCTCCATGATAACATCACCTCTATAGGCGATAGTGCCTTTGGCTACTGCGCAAACCTTACAGAAATAAACCTTCCCGATAGTGTGCAGCACATCGGCGAATGGGCATTCAGAACCGCAACCTCTCTCAGAAAAATTACCATCCCCGAGGGTATAGAGGAGCTTCCTCCCCGTGTCTTTGAGGACTGCTGGGCGCTTTCGGAAATAAATCTTCCGTCAAATCTTAAAACCATCGGAGATGCCGCATTTGAAGATTGTATCTCTCTTGTCAATATCAGAGTTCCCGAAACGGTGACCAGAGTCGGCGAACGTGCCTATAAACATTGCATAAAGCTGGAAACGGTTATTCTCCCTTCAGGACTTAACGAGATATGTACCTCCACCTTTACTGATTGCGAATCTTTAGAAACGATAAAGCTCCCCGAAAACCTGAAATATCTCCGTAGCAGTGCCTTTTCAGGCTGTACCTCTCTTAAGGAGATAGAGCTGCCCGAAGGACTGCTGGAAATTCATCACACATTTTACGATTGCAGTTCTCTTGAAAATATCAGCATCCCCGACAGCGTAACCGTTCTGAACGGCGGATTCGGAAACTGTACCTCTCTTGAATCGGTAAAGCTTCCCCGTGGGCTTGAATTTATCGGCGGTAACACCTTTGCAGGTTGTACAGCTCTTAAAAGCATAGAGCTACCCGACACTCTTACAAGAATAGGGGAGTCTGCCTTTGCAAGCTGCATATCGTTAAAGCAGATTGACGTACCTGACTCCGTCGCATTTATTGAAGATGGCGCCTTCTGGCAATGCAGAGCTTTAGAATCAGTTACACTCCCCGACAGCGTACAAAGTATAGGAAAGGGCGTCTTTGCCTACTGCACCTCGCTGAGAAGTATCTCCATACCTCAAAAAATAACAAAGCTGGAAACAAGTGTTTTCATGAACTGCTCCGCTCTCACAGAAGTAAATTTCAAGGGTAATATAACGGAAATAGGCGACAGAGCCTTTGAACAATGTCTGGCGCTGAAAAGTATCGATATCAAGCCTAGCGTTAAAAGTATAGGTACACAGGCATTTTCGGAATGCGTAAGGCTGGAAAGCGTTACTATCCCCGATGGTATTGATAAGATTCCCGATAGTGCTTTTTACAGATGTCTTAATCTTAAATCCGTTACTCTCCCCGACAGTATCGAGGAAATAGGCTCCAGCGCCTTTTCACAGTGTAACAGACTGACAGAGATAAAAATTCCCGAAAATGTCGAAAACATCGGAAAATACGCCTTTGGCAACTGTACCTCTCTGACTGAAATAACCCTGCCTGAAAAGTTGACTTTCATAAACGAATCTGTTTTCATAGGC
Source organism: Ruminiclostridium sp. (assembly GCA_017408635.1). Classification (GTDB taxonomy): domain Bacteria; phylum Bacillota; class Clostridia; order Oscillospirales; family Ruminococcaceae; genus Ruminiclostridium_E. The sequence goes on from JAFQUH010000030.1 coordinate 33,074, forward strand.
TGTACTGGTCTTAAAAACGTGTATATTCCCGATTCTGTAACCGAAATTTATAACTGGGCATTTGAAAACTGCTCCTCACTTAAAGAAATAGTAATCCCTGAAAACGTTACACGTATCCAGTCCAACGTCTTCGGCAACATAGAACTTGCCAAAAAAATACCGATAATCGTATGCAAGGAAAATTCAGCCGCTCATAGCTTTGCAATCGAAAACGGTCTTGCGTATGAAATAAGATAAAACAAAATCAGGGAAGCGCATTTTTGCGTTTCCCTGATATTTTTATAGCTGCTTTAAGCATTCTTCTATTTTTTCTCTTGTGCAGAGTCCATCGGAAAAGGCGGTGGCACCACCTGACGCCGTACCCAGCTTCAAGGCGTAGTTATAATCGTTTTCCTTTATCATGCCCGCTAAAAAACCTGCCAGCATGGAATCTCCCGCACCTACGGAATTTCTGACCTCTCCCTTGCACACGGGACAGATATGCACCTCGTTATTTTCATCCACAAGTATTGCACCCTTTTCAGCCATAGAAACAAGTACGTTCTGTGCGCCCATATCCCGTAGCCTTCCCGCATACCTTATTATATCCTCATTAGTGGAAAGCTCCGTGCAGAACATCTCTGCCAGCTCAAAATTATTAGGCTTTATAAGATAAGGCTTATACTTAAGCACGTTCAGAAGAAGATTTCCCGTAGCGTCTACTACCGCTCTGATTTCCCTTTCGCAGAGTCTTTCCAGAATCTTCTCATAAATATCGTCAGGCATACTCTTCGGGATACTGCCTGCAAGCACTATGACATCGCCCTTTGTAAGTCTGTCCAGCTTATGAAAAAGGCTTTCCAGAGCGTCGGCGGTGATTTCGGGACCGAGTCCGTTAAGCTCTGTTTCCTCACCTGATTTTATTTTGAAATTGATACGGGAAAAGCCTTTTTCAAGTCTTACAAAATCGGTTTTTATTCCCGCATCCGAAACGCCCTTTTCAATAGCGTCACCTGTAAAGCCTGCGACAAAGCCAAGAACCACAGAGCTTATATCAAGCTCCTTCAGTACAAGGGATACGTTTATGCCCTTGCCGCCGAAGTATATCTTTTCGTCGCTGTATTTATTTATTCCGCCTGCAGTTATTTTATCGGTATGCACCACGTAATCTATAGCAGGATTAAAGGTTACTGTATATATCATTTTTCATTTCCTCCGCAAAATCTGTTTATAATAATAGCACGAAAGCGGAATTTTTTCAAGTCATCGGTATACAAACGGCAAAAATCAAATAATTTATGAAAAAAATCACAAAAAACACTTGCCGAAAGAGATAAAATATGTTAAAATAGAATATATTAATTCGGAAAGGCGGTGCAAAAGCTATTATGGACATAACCGCAGAGAAAATAAGCCTGATTCTTGAGGAACTATCAAAGCAGGATTCACAGCTCAGCGAAATTTTTTCCTGCAAGGAAGCAAGTAGTTTTACCGCTACCGATTGGCAAAAAATTAACAAAGGACTTTAATCTTGCGCTAGGCGAAGGCTAAAGTCCTTTTCTGTTTAATAAACCAAAGGAGGACAAGAGGATGTTCGTACATCAGATTCATCTGCCCCACCACAAGCATTCTGCTGAAAATGAAACAATAGAGCTGCCATTACCCAGCAAGGTAACGATAAGCATGGCACAGCATCTCGGTGCGCCCTGTACCCCTGCCGTAAGCATAGGTGACAAGGTAAAGATAGGCGACGTTATAGCAAGCAGCGAGGCTATTATGTCAGCGCCCGTTCATAGCAGTATTTCAGGTACTGTAACCGCCATCACAGACGTACTTCATATATCTGGTAAATACCTCAAATCCATAGTTATAGAAAGTGACGGTCTTGGAGAGGTAAGCGAAAAGATAATGCCGCCCGTCATCGAAAGCCGTGAGGATTTCTTAAAAGCAGTCCGTGAAAGCGGCTCTATCGGTCTTGGCGGTGCAGGCTTCCCTACCTCGATGAAGCTCGGCTTTGATCCTAAAGAAAAACAACCTGACGTGCTTATCATAAACGGTGCGGAATGTGAGCCTTATATCACCTCCGACTATCGTTGCTTTATGGAAGACGGTGAGAGCGTTCTCGACGGAATCAAGCTCATTATGAAATGGCTTGCTATTCCTAAATGTATAATCGGTATCGAAAAGAATAAGCCGAAGGCTATCGATAAAATGACAAAACTGTGCAAGGACACTCCCGAAATCACGGTAATGGGACTTAAGTCAAGCTACCCCCAGGGTGCTGAAAAGACTCTTATCTACAGTACCACAAAGAGAGTGGTAAAGGAGGGTATGCTCCCTATCTCCAGCGGATGCATTGTACTTAACTCATCAACGGTTGCGTTTATCTCCGAATATATAAAGACGGGTATGCCCCTTGTACGCCGCCGTATCACGATTGACGGAAACATAGTCGGAAAGCCTCAGAACGTAATGGTTGCCGTTGGTGCTTCCCTTTCAGAGATCGTAGCCTTTGCAGATCTTAAAAAAGAGCCTGACAGAATCATTTTAGGCGGTCCTATGATGGGCTCCTGCGCCTTCGATCTTGATTATCCTCTTTCAAAGACCAACAATGCGGTGCTTTTATTTGCGGATACTCCCGTATATGAGCCTTCCGCTTGTATAAGATGCGGCAGATGTGTAAGAGCCTGCTCTATGAATCTTCTCCCCACAGAGCTTGAACACGCCTTTGACGCAGGGGACGTGAAAAAGCTGAACGATCTGAAGGTTCACCTTTGTGTAAACTGCGGCGCCTGCTCCTACGTATGTCCCGCAAAGCGCAACATAGCCGAAAAGAATCAGCTGGCAAAGAATTTTGTCCGTGAACAGATGCAGAAAATGAAAAAAGAGTAACAGGAAAGGATTTAAATATATGTCAAAGCTTAAAATAGAGCCGTCACCACATATAAAATCTGTGGTTTCCACCCAGAAAATTATGTTGTGTGTGATACTTGCCCTTGTTCCCGCTCTTGCGGCATCAATATGGATATTCGGATTACGGGCGCTTTTAATGACCGTTATCTGTTGCACCTGCTGTGTTGTCTTTGAATGGATATTTGAAAAGATAACAAAGCGCAAAAATACTATAAGCGATCTGTCCGCAATAGTAACAGGTATGCTTCTTGCCTTCAACCTGCCGGTAACTCTTCCCTTCTATATGGCAGTCATCGGTTGCTTTGTGGCAATAGTTATAGTAAAGCAGTTCTTCGGCGGACTTGGTCAGAATTTTGCGAATCCCGCCATTACCGCAAGAATCGTACTTATGCTCTCCTTCACCTCCTATATGACAAGCTGGGCAGAGCCCTTCTACTACCAGAAGAGCGGTGAGATAATCACCACCTCAACTCCCCTTGTAAGTGAATCAGCACCCGATTTGTTAAGCCTTTTACTCGGTACAACGGGCGGCTGTATCGGTGAAACCTGCGCTATAGCGCTTATCATAGGCGGTATCTTCCTTATTGTTACCAAGATAATTTCTCCCGCAACTCCCCTTTGCTTTATCGGTACTGTATTTGTGATAACGCTTATTTCAACAGGTGATATCACAGAGGCTACTGCCGCTATACTTTCAGGCGGACTCTTACTCGGTGCTATCTTTATGGCAACCGACTACGTAACTACACCTATTACGACCGTCGGCAGAATAATCTTCGGTATCGGTTGCGGTCTTATAACCTTACTTATAAGAAACTTCGGCACAATGCCCGAGGGCGTATCCTATTCGATACTGCTGATGAATATCCTCTCTCCCCTCATTGACCGCTTTACAGTTCCCAAGGCCTTTGGTGCGGTAAAGCAGAACGGAGGCAAGAAATGATCTCTAAATTAAAACCCGTAATCGTATTATCCGCTATCTGTACGCTTGTATGTGCATTACTGATAGTTACCTATAATCTTACCTACGTTGATACCTCGGGTATAATCACCGATAAGCTGAAGGCTTCCTGCACGGCGGTAGACGGCGGCTCTGATTATGAGCTTATCACAGACAGAGCGTCTGTCGGTCTTGACAAGGAAGAATACGAAGAAATAACTAAAATAGTAAAGAATAAGACCACCGGCGCATATCTCTACGAGGTAGTGGTAAGCGGCTATGCCGATGACGGTATAGACGTGGTTGTCGGAATCGACGAAAAGGGTGCCGTAAAGGGTATCTCAATAGTTGCCCTTCAGGAAACTCCAGGTCTTGGCACAAAGATAAACGACAAGGCATTCCTTGAAAAGTTTATCGGTGCTGATTCCGATATTACGATAACAAAGAATCCTCCCTCTGCGGATAACGAGGTGCAGGCTATCACCAGCGCCACCTATTCCTCAAAGGGACTTGCAAAAGCGGTAAATCTTGCTATTGCCGCTGACAAGGCAGTAAAGGAGGTGCAGTAAATGAGCTATATGAAGGAATTTACAAAGGGTATTATCAAGGAAAATCCCAACATGGTAACCCTCCTTGGTATGTGTCCTACTCTCGCTATTACCACAATGGCGTCAAATGCATTAGGTATGGGACTTTCCACCACCTTCGTACTTGTTTGTTCAAATATCGTTATCTCTCTTCTTAAAAAGGTTATCCCCGATACTGTAAGACTTCCCTCCTACATCGTTATCATCGCAGGCTTCGTAACCTTTATAAGCCTTGTGCTTCAGTCTGCCGCACCCGAGATATATGACAGCCTCGGTATGTTCTTAAGCCTTATCACAGTTAACTGCATAATCCTCGGCAGAGCGGAAATGTTCGCATCTAAAAATAAGGTACTCCCCTCCATTCTTGACGGACTTGGCATGGGACTGGGCTTTACCCTCTCCCTGCTCCTTGTAGGCTCTGTAAGAGAAATCTTAGGCTCAGGTCAGTGGTTCGGTATTCAGCTTGCTCCCGAATTTTTAGAGCCTATGACTCTGTTTATACTGCCCGCTGGCGGCTTCTTCGTGCTTGGCGTCGTAATCGCAGTAGTAAACAGACTTATGAATCTTAAACCCAGAGAGATCGGTTGTCACAACTGCCCCAATGCGGAAAGCTGTCACGGAGCCTGCTCCGTAACTCCCTCTTCTGACAAGAAGGAAGGAGGAAACGCATAATGGAAATAGCTAAAAGCCTTATGATAATCCTTCTGACAGGCATACTGACAGAAAACTTCGTGCTTTCAAAGTTCCTCGGTATCTGCCCCTTTTTAGGCGTATCGAAAAAGCTCAACAGCTCTATCGGTATGGGTGCCGCCGTTACCTTCGTAATGGTATGCGCTACCCTTGCCACCTGGCCGATATACTACGGAATTTTAGTTCCGCTTCATATCGAATATATGAACACCATTGCATTTATTTTAGTAATTGCTCTGTTCGTTCAGCTGGTTGAAATGGTAATGAAGAAATATATGCCGCCCTTATATAAATCTCTCGGCGTATATCTCCCTCTTATCACCACAAACTGTGCAGTGCTTGGTGTAACGCTCCTCAATCTTTCCAAGGAATACGATCTTTTAGAATCAGTTGTAAACTCCTTTGGTGCAGGTCTTGGCTTTATGATCGCTATGATAATCTTTTCAGGCGTCCGCTCAAGACTTGAAACCTGCGATATTCCGAAAGCGCTCCGTGGCGCACCTATCACACTTATGGCGGCTTCCATCGTTTCTCTTGCCTTTATCGGCTTCGGCGGTGTGATCGACGGCATATTCGGTGTTTAAGCCTTAAAGAAAGGATAATATCATATGAATGAATATATTATACCCATTGCCATATTTTTAGGCTTTGGCGCTGTTGCGGGAATACTGCTTCTTATTGCCTCGAAATTCCTTCACGTAGAGGCTGATGAAACCGCTTCGCAGATACTTGACGCCCTGCCGGGTGCAAACTGCGGCGGTTGCGGATATTCAGGCTGTGAGGGTTACGCCAATGCGGTGGCAAGCGGTAACGCTCCCAAGAATTTATGTAAGCCCGGCGGTGCGGATTCCCTTAAGAAGATAAGCGAAATTTTAGGCGAGGCGTCCGACGAATTCGTCCGTGAAATTGCTTACGTACATTGCAACGGCAACTGCAATGCAACAGAGGATAAATACGAATATATAGGCACCCAGTCCTGTGCGGCGGTAGAACGCTTCTACAACGGCAAGGGCAAGTGTATCTACGGCTGTGCAGGTCTTGGCGACTGCGTGGCGGTATGTGATTTCGGTGCTATAAATATAGTAAACGGCGTTGCAAAGGTCACACCTGCCAAGTGTACCGCCTGCGGCAAATGTATTGCCGCTTGTCCCAACAGAATGATTTCCCTTCGCCGTGAAACAGAAAAGGTACTGCTCCAGTGTAACTCGAAGGATACGGGCAAGGTTACAAGACAGGCTTGTAAAAACGGTTGTATCGGATGCAGAATCTGTGAAAAGAAGTGTCCCGAGGGCGCTATCACGGTATCGGAAAACCGTGCGGTTATAGACTACAACAAGTGTACCTCCTGCGGTACCTGTGTTGACGCCTGCCCCCAGAAGTGCCTTAAGAAGCTGCCCAACTGTAACGTAGTATAAAGAAATGAACGAAAAAGAAAAGCTGATAGAATTCGGCAGAAAAAAGCTCATTATGTCGCCGTTACCGGTAAAATGGCTTAAATTTCTGATTTACGCCTACCCGATAATCGTCATAATAATTTCCGTTATCAGTATCATAATGAACTCGGTAACGATTTCTGCCACCCTTTCCGAAGAGGTATCAAAGACTCTGCCCCAGGATAAGATTACCCTTATAATCTGCATAGAAATATTCACAATCCTCGTATGTGCGGCTACTGCCGTATATTGTGTGATACTGCGGTTAAGACAGCCTATGCTCACCGAACAGACTAAAAAAGAGCTTGTGAGCTTTATTATAATCCGCTCCACAGTATCAATGCTTACCGAGCTTGCTACGACGGTTATGCGTATTCAATGCTTCCCCGAAAGAGTAAACTACGAAAGCGAATTTACCTTCTGCGGATTTACCGCAATTACACTTGCGGCATTTGTAATGCTCAATCTGAAATATCTGAAAAAGAGAAGCTATATCTTTTTAGATCAGAGCTACTATTCCAAAGACGCTATAAAGAGAAAACGTAAGAAGAAAAAATAAAGGAAGAGAGATGATAGATTGAAACCTGTAGAGCTTATCGAGGCGGCATTCTGCGAGCTTCGCAACAGAATCCCCATATCCACGGTTTCCCGCTTCAAAACCCAGAAGATAGGTACGACAAACGGAAAGCAGATACTTTCCTCCTGCATTGCAAGATATAACTGCCGTATGATTCCGCTTTTCTCGGTGTTTGTCATTATATTCACCATTGCATCGGCAATAATCAGCGGTATACTAAGGCCCTTATCAACCCTTGAAATTGCAGGTATATGCCTTGCTATAGTAACCGCAGGCTGTGGAATCGGCTTTGCCTTTTACTTCGGCGGTAAATATCCGCCCTTCTATCACTACATATTCTGGGGACTTTTCATTCTCTCCTATTTTATAAGAGTAATAGACACCGTAAAATATGCAGAGGGACTTGCCCTCACCGTTATAACGATAATGGTGCTTTGTACGGTTCCCGTAACGGACTATCTTGCCTCCTCGCTGATGACTCTGTCCGTTCCGGTATTCTACACCATACTGTGCTGTGCAAACGACGTGTATTCCTACTACTATCTGCTTACTCTGTGCATAGGCGCACTTGGATTTTTCCTTTCCGTTGCGAACTATTCACTTTTCTGCACAAGAATAATAAATTCAAAGCAGATAAAGGACGATCAGCAGATTATAAAGCTGAACGCCATCATAGACAAGCATACAGGTCTGTATAACCGCAACTACGGCGCAGAGCAGATCAACGAAATGATACAGAAGAAGGATAAGAGCGTTTCCGTTCTTGTGGTGGATATAGATCATTTCAAGGAATATAACAGATTCCACGGCACTAAAAAGGCAGACAAGGCGCTTACGGAGATTGCAAATGCAGTCAAGATAGTGTCAAAGCCCTATACCGATATAATCTGTCATATTGACAGTGATAAGATAATGGTCTGCACCGAGGCAGAAACCGACAAGGATGCAGTTGAATTTGCAGAGGATATAAGAAGTGCCGTAAGGACAATGGATATCACCTTTGCAGAAAACAGACTCTTCCATGCGCTGACAGTTTCTGTAGGTGTTGCCAGAAACGGCTACAGGGATGACTTCGATACGATTTATGAAAAGGCAATGAGAAGTCTTTACATAGCCAAGAAATCAGGCGGAAACTGCGTAGCCTATAAGGATACGGTTATAAAGGAATAAACTAAGGGACTGTAAAAGCTTCGGTTTTACAGTCTCTTTTCAGATTGAAGGCAGGCTATTAAGCAAAAAATTAAAAAATTTTAAATTATTTCGTAAGAAAAATCAATTCCGGTTGTCTTATAGGGTGAGGGGTGAACAAATCTTCGTTATATAAAGCCGATTCTGTTGTAAAATTGCACAAGTTTTCACCTGTCACTTTAGGCATAATCACGATTTTAAAAAAATTTTTAATTTTCATCTAACAAAACAGTCTCTTTTTTCGTTATTTATTATAGAGGGCGCAATTTACAGATAATCCACTTGTATCTGCGGCTTCTATATCAAAACATCGACTATGTCGAGAAAGGAAACTTAAATGAAAATTTCTCCGGAAGCAAGCTTACTGATTTTAAGCAACGGAAAAACACTTTCCAAGTCATCAGTAACGCTGAACAACAATCAAAACGTAATCAGCCCGAACGCTTCGTCCACAAGAAAAAGAGACGTTTTTGTCTACTCTTCGGCAGAGCGCACATCAACCTATTCTGTGAATACAGGGGCAAGGTCTGACAGAATTGCTGAAACCTCGATACAGAAAAGGAAACTACCTATTTTATTAGCTTGCAAAATAGCAGGTATTGATTGCAGTAATACAGGCGTACCGAGGATAAACGGCTCGGCTGATGCACAAGCATATAATAACGCACTAGCGGAAATTCAAGGCGATCATACAACACTTGAAGTTGATGCCTCATACCGCTATAGTCAGACGGCTAATAATGCCTATGGGTTGACTGAACCCGAAAGGGCGTGTGCCGCATTTGCATTAGCAACCGCTTTAAGTATAAAAAATAATAGACAGATAACACCTGAACATATAAATACAACAAATGAAGGACATCTTAACAATGTGCGTATAGATGAAAATGTAGACAGCATAACCTGGAGTGACGGGACAGGCTCAGGTACGGCATATTGGATAACTTCAGACAGTCCTGAAGAAACACTACGAGGTATTGACGCACAGCTTTATCTCGGTAATCCTGTTCTCATACATACAAGTGGCACGGATAGTAACGGAAATGCTTCTGAACACTGGGCAACGGTAATCGGAAAAGATAACGGTGAATACATCATTATAGACCCCTGGGATGGCACGAGACGGTCTCTTGACGAGATGGAAATATACGGAATAGGATATGAAGAGGATCAGATCGGTGAGATTTTAGATTACATGATTATTTCGGACAGATATTAACAGAAAGGCGGTGTCCATATGAAGAAAAAAATATCGTCATTTTTAATAGTCGTCGCATTTACATTTTGCGGTGCAGGATGCTCGATAGTAGAAAATCAAACATCAGGTAGCAACGACAACTCGCTTTCAGATGTTTCGCATCCGACATCGACTACTACATCAATAGAGCAGACTTCAACTACAGTAACCTCTATGCCTGAAACTACAACAACTCAGTCAGAAGAAACTGTAACCTCTGAACCTGATCCACCTGCTAAAGAACTTACAGAAAACGAGCAGATAATGAAGCTGCTCTATGATTATAGTCATTTTATATTTATAACATCCTTCCCCGTAAATGAATGGAATTTCGATATTGTTTACGAAGAAGATAAAATATATGTTGATAAAGACACAAACGAGGTTATTTCTTCGCCGGAGGATGCGCAAGGATTCTGCTCTGATCTTTACAAGGTAAAAGAAAGTTGGATAAATGAGCTTAACGGCATGATAACCGAAAATATGAAGAATGGTTTGATTGATGAATATGTTTATATCTATCAGAATGAATGGTATATCAGACCGACGAGTGGTTTAGGAGGTATAGGACTCGGACAATCAGAACTTATCCTTCAGTCTTACGAAAAGCCCGATGAAAACACCCTCATTCTGAATTTCACCTGCGTCGGTTACAAAGAGGAATGGGGTACAGAAGAGGATATTATAGATGAAGGTCAGGTTATTCTGAAAAAGACTGAAAACGGTTATCTGATAGATCAATGTGACTTTCATACTACAGAATGGCTTACACGCTTTTCAAAAATAAAATACGAATCAGAATACTATTACTTTGACAAAAACAGACTTACCGACAACATAACACAGACCGACCGCAACAACGATGGCGCTATAGCCACCTTTGAGCTGTATTACGGTCAGGAATGGAGAGAAATTACCGAAGACGAAATACAGCTTATATATAAGCGTGTATTCGATGATAAGCTGATAGGGGACGAAACCATTCAGAACAGAGTGAATCATATTGGTAAAACCATAGGCGATTTAGAAATTCAGCTTTATAATGCTTCTGTTGGGATAGGCAATGAACTTATTTATGGGGGAGTTCCTTCGGAAAATAGAGAAGATTGGTTTTTATCCAAAAAACCGCCCCAGCTTTTCTCCTCAATGGATGAGCTGTACGAAATACAGAAGGATGTTTTCAGCGACATAACCACCTACGAGGATTTTCTCACTAAATTTGAAGCCTTTAAATTTGAGGGTAACGGCTTTTACGTAAAGGGCAGAACGCCGGGACTGACATCAACGCTTTATAATACACCCGTTCTTCAATACACTTCTTTTGGAGAAATAAGATGTGTCTATAGCTCCGCAGTTGCAGTAGAGCTTGACGGAGAAATAAAAATGGCGGTAATCAGACAAAACTGCCCGGGATTTACGAAAGATATATATTCTGTACATATCGTTCCGCTTACAGAGGTTGACGGTGTGCTTAAATTCCCCAGAGTAAATGATTGGGAAACAGCGTTCGGAAAATCAAAGTAAAATGAAACCAGGCAGTTTTTTGCCTGATCTGAACTATATTTATCATCCATAAGGAAACGGGACTGTAAAGACCAAAGCTTTACAGTCCCTTATTTTTCAATCAGATTTCAGCAGGCTCACCCCACAGATATTTTTTCTATAATCTCCTCTATATTACAATCCGAATATTCTATCTCCGCTGAATACATTCTCGCTGTATCGGATATTTCCGATATGGTGGGATTTTCTCCATAATACGCTCTTGCTATACACATTATCGCCCTTACCGAAAACAAGGAAAAATAAACGGCTTCATCAATGTCATAGCACTCTCCGTTAAGATGACGGAAGATAAAATACACCGCCAGCTGTTCCTTTACTACGTCATAATCGTGAATATCCGCTTCACCCTCTGTAAGAAGAGCTGAAAGCATACCGTCCCAATCGGGAGAAAGTCTTTCCAGAGGATAAAGAATATCATAGATTTCCCTTCTGCTATAAGCCTTTAAAGATGGCAGAAGAGCCTTTTCTCTGTCGGAATAGGGAATCTCTCTGTTCTGCATAGCCTCTGTAATCAGCCTTTTTGCTTCAAGCAGGTCTGCTTCGTAATCGTCGGGAGTATTGTCGCATCCGTCGTCAGACAGAAGGACAAGACTTGTTTTCTGCTCGTTACCTACAATCAGCTCTGCCGCCGCTTCGCAACAAAGTCCCAATCCCATTTCAGTTCTGTCACAGTAGAAATTTCTGTATCGTGGATGATCGGCACAGATATCGCAGAGTATATCCTCGCCGTACTTAAGAATAAGACGGCATAAGCCCTTTTCATTAAGAAAAGGACACCGCTCATCCTCGCATAGCTTAAAGCTGCTTACTCCGTTTCCATCAGTAACGATATTATCGGTAATATCCTTTATCTCTTTGTATTTCTCCATTGTGATATCGTCGATATCAATTTCCCAACCTATGCAGCAGCTATGCTTACACCTGTCGGCAATGCAGGAGAAATTGCTATAATAATCAGGTACGTATATCTTCATACTATCACCACATAAAGCCGCCGTATTTGTCCGCTATCGGAGAGGAATCGGTCTTCAGCTTCTGCACCTTTTCTTCGGTTATCACAGCTTCGGGCGGCAGTTCCTTTATCAGAAAGGGCATGAAATAATCTGCCAGAGCAAAAAAGTCAAGAGCCGCTTCCTTCAGTCTTTCTACAAGCCTTGAGGAATAAAGCTCTCTGCCTGCAGGGATAGTGAAATAAATATAAAGAGTTTTTTTATTTATGAATTCTTCAATTTCAGAGTCCTCACAGGACTTTTTTCTTTTATACTCCTCGCCCGCTATCGTTATGTCGTATTTTTCCTTGAGTGGGTTTAGTATATCAAAAAAGAAAGCCTTATTTGTCTTAAGCTCCTTGCGGAAATTCTCCATCACATAGCTTTGCGGCTTGCTGATTTTAAAGCCGAACACCATTCCGTCGGCAGAAAGCTCTGCATATACCATCGGAGTCTGATTCCACATCATCGCATTATGAAGAATATATATCCACATAGTATTGCGGTAATGCTGATAGGGTGGGTAATTTGCATCCTGATATATTCTCGACGCTTTATATACTACCGTAGGAATATCGGAAAATTGCTCTCCCATCTCCTTTGCAAGAAGGCACAAGGGCTCGTATACATCGGTAATATATTCCTGCTTATGCTCTTCAAACCATTCCTTATTATTGTTATCACGGATTCCCTTTAAAAATACCGTGGTGTTTTTATTAAATATACCTGCCATTACGTTCTTCCTTTTTTATTATCTCTGTTTATTGTATCATATCACAGCATTAAAATCAATAAGGGAATAATATGAAAAAATACCGCATAGAATAATCCATATATACTATATAATATAACGAAGGTGACGGTATGAAAAAGTTTTCTTTGTCCAAATTTCTGCTTTTCGTGATAGGCACAGAGCTTGTGGGTGCTTTATCCGCTCTGCTCGCAGGAGGCTTCTCGGAATTTTTCGAGACCTACACCGCTCCCCCTCTTCAACCGCCCGCCCCGGTATTTATAATAGCCTGGATAATACTTTACGCTCTGATGGGGATTTCCGCCTATCTCGTCTGTCAGTCAGACGCCCGCAAAAACGAGATAAAAACTGCGCTTATGCTATACTTTATCCAGCTTGCGCTGAATTTTTCCTGGAGCATTATATTCTTCAGATTCGAAATGCTCTGGACAGGTGCTCTTATAATCGGTCTTATGATAATCGCAGTAGGAATAATGACTGTGCTTTTCTATAAAATCAGAAAAATTGCGGGAATTTTAAATATACCATATATATTATGGCTGTGCTTTGCTCTTTATCTCAATATAGCCACCGCCGTAATAAACCGTATATAAGGCTTTTCTTGTATAATTTTCATAACAAAATACTGAAAACAGTCTTTAAAACTTTTCAATCTTTTTTCTCTTTTAGTATTGACATAACGTGCATTTTAAGGTATAATATTAAATTGCATAGGCGTAAATTGACGCCTTACAGTTATCGATAACTGTAATACTATAACAGGAGGAAAACACAATGAAAAGAACTTACCAGCCCAAGAAGCTGCAGAGACAGAAAGAACACGGCTTCAGAAAAAGAATGTCCACAAGAAACGGTCGTAAGGTTCTCGCCAGAAGACGTGCAAAGGGCAGAAAGCACTTAAGCTACTAATATCGTAGTGGGTGATTTCAGAAAAAAATATGTCTGCATAAAGAAGGACAAGGAATTCCGCTTTCTTTTCAACAAGGGCGAATCCATCGTCAGCTATGCATTCATATGCTACGTGAGGGAAAATAAAAGGCGGGTAAACCGCATAGGCGTAGTTACCGGTAAGAAAATCGGAAATGCCGTAAAACGTAATCGTGCAAGACGGGTTATCCGTGAAGCGTTCCGCCTTATTGAACCTCGCTTAAGAGAACAAAGTCAGAAGAGATACGACTTTATTTTTGTGGCAAGAGCAAAGACCACAGAACTTAAAACGGACAAGCTGTACTCACTTATGAATAAACTCATAATAGGCAAGTACGGAAAAAAGAACGAACAAAAATAAAATGAAATATGTACTGTTATTTTTCGTAAAAATTTACAGACTTACACTATCAAAGTGGTTACCGCGTTGTTGCCGGTTTACACCAAGCTGCTCACAATATGCTATGACGGCTATTATGCGCTTTGGTGCGGTGAAAGGCGGTTATTTGACTATACGGAGAATTATTCGATGCAACCCATTTTCGCCGGGTGGCTATGACTACGTACCAGAGGAATTTTATTTTTTCAAGAAGAAATGACTGCAGGTGTAGGCAGTCCAGCAAATACGGAAGGTGATTCGTCATAGATTTCTTATACACACTTATCGGTACGCCCTTAGGCTATATTATGTGGCCCATTTATCTGCTTTTACAGAATTTCGGTTGGGCGATTTTAATTTTTACAATCATTTTAAAGCTTGCCACACTTCCGCTGACGTTAAAACAGCAGAAGAATATGGCATACTCTCAGTTATTTGCTCCCAGAGTTAAAGAAATTCAGAGAAAATACAGAGATAACAGAGAAAAACAGGCAGAAGAGATGCAGAAGCTCCAGGCAGAAGGCTACAATCCCACAGGCGGATGCGGTCCTTTAGTCCTCACAATGCTTATCCTCTTCGGTATGATCGACGTAGTTTATAAGCCCATGACACATATGGAGCATATCCCTACAGATCAGATAAACCATACGGTAACCGTTGCTATTGACACAGAATATGCCAGCATTTTCCTTAACGAATACAACGCCAAGGATAAAGAGCTGATAGAATTATACAAGAATCCCAGCACCCAGACACAGATTTTCGTTTCCGACGCAAATAATTTAGCGAAGAACGAACACGAGTTCAGGGAGGATGAGGGCTTCAAGTCAGACTATTCTGCAAAGGATCCCACAGTTATCACAAAGGCTGACCGTGAAAAGTACGGTAACTTCACAGAAGAGCAGTTTGCTGATATCACAGGCGACAAGTCAAGACTTTCCGCAGAAACAATCAACCGCTTAAAGCAGGTAAAGACAAAGTATTCAAATCTTCAGAAGGAGCTTTTTGCCCTTCAGACCTTCAAAAAGTATCCCCAGAGCTTTGACGAAAGCTCTCTCATAACTGATAACGTAAAGCAGCAGATGAGAAATCTCGACAAGAATATGAATTTCTTCGGTCTTGATTTAGGTCAGACTCCCCAGTGGAAGCTCGAACCCCTTCTCCTCATCCCCGTACTGTCCTTTATATTCTCAGTTATCCAGACTCTCCTTACACAGCATCTTAACAGAATCAATAACCCCGAAACTGCTGACGCAGGCGGAATGGGTATGAAGTTCATGATCTACTCTATGCCTATCATTTCTCTTATGATTGCCTTCAGCGTTCCCGCAGGTGTTGGTATGTACTGGTCTATAAGCTATGCTGTAGGTATCGTTCAGTCGTTACTGCTACAGAAGTTCTATAACCCTGCAAAGCTCAGAGAAAAGGCAGAGGCTGAATTTAAGGCAAACCGTAAAAAGCAGCAGGCAGTTACAACTACCGCAGTAGTAACAGACGCCGAAACAGGCAAGGAAAAGGTTGTTACAAAGACCGAAAACTTAAGCCAGAAGGAAATCAACAGAAGAAAGCTCGCAGAAGCAAGAAAAGCCGATGCATTAAAGTACGGCGAAGAGTACAACGAAGACGACGAATAATCAGTAAGCAGAATTTCTGCACATACGGAAGGATTTTATAATGGAAAAGATTTATAGCGGTAAGGTGTTAGAGGAGCTTAAGGCTCTTGCTTACACAGAAATAACAGCACTCGGAGTAAAAGCCTCCGACATTACCATTGAAGTTATTGAAGAGCCTGTAAAGAAGTTATTCGGTAAGAAGGGCGACTATAAGATCAAGGTAACCTACCCCGATAACGAAGTAGCTGAAGCAGCTACAGAAGCTGCTCCCGCAGAAGCTCCTGCCAGCGCATCAGCTCCCGTTGAAACCGACGAAGAGCATAGCGAAAAGATCTCTCTTGCAGTTGCTTACATCGAAAAGGTGCTTACTGCACTCGGCGTAGAGGATTTCAAGGTAAACGTAATTGAAAAGGAAGATATCACAGTTCTCGACATCGTTGGCGATAAGCTGGGTATCGTAATCGGCAGAAGAGGCGAAACCCTCGATTCTCTTCAGTACCTTGCAATTTTAGCAAGCAACAGAAACGACGAGCCTTATTGCAGAATCACAGTTGATTGCAACGGCTACAGAGATAAGAGAGAAGAAACTCTCCGTGCTCTTGCAGAACGTACTGCAAACAAGGTACTCCGTCAGGGCAGAAGAGTAACCTTAGAGCCTATGAATCCCTACGAGCGCCGTATAATTCATAGCAAGGTTGCCGAAATCGAAGGCGTTTACAGCAACTCCATCGGTGAAGAGCCTTACAGAAAGGTCGTTATCTCCGCTTCACAGAAGCACGGCGAAGGCAGAAGAAACGATAGAAGAGGCGGTCAGAGAAGAAACGGCAACGGCGGTGGAAACCGTTCCTACAAGCAGAGCAGCGGCTTCTCTACCAGCTTTGAAAGAGAGTACAAGCGTACCTCCGATGAAAATGCAACCTATCAGTATTCCCAGGAAACTGTAGAAACTGAAAAGAATGCAACACTCTACGGAAAAATTGAATTCTAAAATTTATCTCCGATATCCTAGGTCTGATAGTCATATAGAAGCTTAAAAAACAAAGTTAAGACCAGTTACAGCGGATACAGCAAAGCCATCGTATCAAACGATACGATGGCTTTTAGTTTTTAATCAAAGAATATAATCAGTAATACAATCATACCAGTGAACATAAACTTCGCCGTTCACAGTAATACATTCATTGTCGGGAAGAATTTCCGTCCAGTTTTTCTTATAGCGGTCTTTTGCCCAGTCATTACGGTTAAATCTTCTCCAGAGAATAGTCCTGCCGTTCTTGTCGAGATACTGTTCACTGACAACACCGCCATCATAAGTTTCAATGTCCATAACGCAA
>JAFQUH010000031.1 GCA_017408635.1 Ruminiclostridium sp.
ACGGGTACGGAGCCTGTTATCGATATTCCTGACAAAACGATTTATATAAACGGAAACGAAGAGGCTCTTATGAGAGTTTTTCAGAATATTATGAAAAATGCCCTTATGCACGGCACGGATATAAAAATATCCCTCACCGAAGGCGAAGGCTATACGTGGTATACTTGTGAAAATAAATCTGATAAAGCTATAGAAATAGATACCGACCATATTTTCGACAGATTCTATAAAGCGGATAAATCGAGAAATGCAAAAGGAACGGGGCTCGGACTTTCTATTGCAAAGGGTCTGTGTGAAAGGATGAAGGGAGAAATTTTTGCAAAAGCCGAAGATAACAGTTTTTCTATAACGGTTAAATTCCCCCTATAAAAACTTAAGCCGTGTGACGAAAGCTCGTCACACGGCTATATTTTTTAAAGATAGATAAAGCCTTGTACAATAACACCTATAATAACTGCAATTGCAAGAAACATAGCGCCTATACGGAATATGAGCTTATTTCTCTTCTGCTTTTTTTCGTTCATTATTTCGCCCCCGAAAATTTATTACAGTTGCTATTATACCTCTTTCAGCATTAAAAGTCAAGTTAATTATTTGTATGCCTTCTTATAGATTTCAAGAATATCTGCCGCACTGGTTTCTCTGGGGTTGCCGCCTGTGCACACGTCGTTGAATGCCGCAACTGAAAGAGCTTCGAGATCCTCTTCCTTTACACCGATTTCGCAGAGCTTCTGGGGGATATCGATAGAAACGGAGAGCTTGCGTACTGCTTCGATTGCCGCTGCTACGCCTTCGTCATCGGTCATATTCTCTGTACCCTGTACGCCCATAGCCTTTGCTATAGCCTTGTACTTGGGCTTTGCGGGGCTTTCTGCATTATATTCGAGAACGTAGGGAAGTAAAAGTGCATTTGCCACGCCGTGAGGTGTATCATAGAAAGCACCGAGAGGATGAGCCATTGAGTGTACGATACCAAGACCTACGTTTGAGAAGCCCATACCTGCAACGTACTGTGCAAGCGCCATTGTTTCTCTTGCCTTTGCATCACCCTGAACGCTGTCATATAAGGATGCGCCGATAAGCTCGATTGCACGGATCTCAACCATATCGGAAAGCTCCCAGGCGCCCTTTGTGATATAGCCTTCGATAGCGTGGGTAAGAGCGTCCATACCTGTAGAAGCGCAAAGTCCCTTAGGCATACCCATCATAAGATCGCTGTCAACGATTGCAACGATGGGGATATCTCTGGGATCTACGCAAACCATCTTTTTCTTGTTCTCTTCGTCTGTGATTACGTAGTTGATAGTAACCTCTGCCGCAGTACCTGAGGTTGTAGGAAGAGCGATAAGGGGAACTGACTTGTTCTTGGTATCTGCAACGCCTTCAAGAGAAACAACGTCTGCAAATTCGGGATTTGCGATAATGATACCAATTGCCTTTGCGGTATCGATAACAGAGCCGCCGCCTACCGCTACGATAGAATCAGCACCCATCTCCTTATATCTTGCAACACCCTGCTGTACGTTTGTAACTGTAGGATTAGGCTTGATGTCATCATAGGTTTCGTAAGCTATACCAGCCTTGTCAAGCTCTTCTGATACCTTTCCTGCAACTCCGCACTTGATAAGTGTTTCGTCTGTTACAAACATAATCTTTTTAAGTCCTCTGCTCTTTATCTCGGGAACAAGATTTTCTCTTGCACCTGCTCCGAAATATGAGGTTTCGTTAAGAATAAAACGATTTGCCATTTTGCGACCATTCCTTTCATCAGGGTGATACCCGTTGTAAATATTAAAAATATCCGATAGCATTATGCCATCGGATATAATTATACACTATAATCAGTAATTTTGCAACAGTTTTCACAAATATTTTATACTGTCATTTTGGTTTATGTGAAATCTGCACTAAAATCAATGAAATTTTTTGTAACCCGGGTGTCTGCCTGTTATCCCGTACTGCTCACGCATGGCTATCAGCCTATCGATATTTTCTCTGTCTATATCTTTCGCCCCGCCAAGAAGCCTTGCTACAAGGGAAATATGAGCCTGATGCTCAAGCGACTCCATTTTATGATAAGCGGCAGTAAGATTATTGCCTACCGTAAGCGCACCGTGATTCTGAAGCAATATACAGTCGTGTTCCTTCAGAAAGGGGGCTACCGAATCCGGCACCTCATCTGTCGAGGGAGTGGCGTAGGGTGAAATCGGCACAGAGCCGGTCATCAGCACGGATTCTATCATACAGTAATCGTCAAGAGGTATATGGGCACAGGCAAAGCCTGTACATACAGGTGGGTGTGCGTGAACAACCGCACCGATATCCGAACGCTCCTTGTAACATCTTAAGTGCATTTTCACCTCAGAGGAAGGCTTCCAGCCTTCTCTTCCCTCTATTATACTTAGCTTATCGTCGATAAGCCCTATGTTATCTGGAGTTATATCCGCCTTGCTGATACCCGTTTCGGTGGCAAGATATCTTTTTTCGGCAACCTTAACCGTGATATTTCCGTCGTTTGCCGCTACAAAGCCCTTCTGCCACAGCTTACGGCATACTTCGACTATTTCCTTCTTTATATCTTCGTACATATGCTTCTCTCTTTCTATTAAAAGATATACCGATATATATGATTATATCATATAAAGGTATAAAAAGAAAATAGTTTTTTTAAAAATTCGCCCTGATATCTTTAAATTTATCTGAAAATGTGATATAATTATAATAATTGCGAATCTGAAAGGACGAGTTTATTATGCGGATGTTTTTAGCAGTAACGGTATGCAAGATACTTAAATTCTTGCTTGGAATAATAGGAAGAGGCAGTAGTCTGCCGGGAGAGATTGCATTAAAGCTCTATCCCGACGTTTTAAAGAAGGTACAGTTACCTCCCCTTGTCATTGCGGTAACGGGTAGTAACGGCAAGACAAGTACGGTCGAGATGATCGCCCATACTATGAGAAGTGCAGGAAAAACGGTAGTATGGAACGAAAAGGGCTCAAATCAGATTGCGGGTATTACCTGTATAATATTATCTGAATGTAATATAAAGGGTAAAATGAAGGCTGACGCTCTGCTTCTTGAAACAGATGAAAGATATGCAAAGCACTCCTTCAGGCATTTTGCACCTACCCATTACGTAATAACAAACCTTTACCGTGATCAGCTTACAAGAAACGCCCATCACGAATGGGTTTTTGAAGACGTAAAAAAAGGCATAAGAGAAGAATCCACCCTTATTATAAATGCGGATGATCCTTTAGTATCTCTTTACGGCTTCGGTAAGGATAATACGATATGGTTCGGTATGGACAAGCAGGATTTCAGCACAGACAGAAATACCGGCATCTACGATGACGGAAAATACTGCCCTAACTGCAAGAAGCCTATGAAATATGATTATTATCACTATAACCATATCGGTAGCTACTCCTGTGAAAACTGCGGACATAAGAAGAATGACACGGCGTATACTGTTACAAGGGCTGACCTTGATAATGGCGTTATAACGATAAATGATAAATATGACATAAAGCTCGCTTTCAAGAGTATTTACAACGTATATAATATCCTTGCCGCTTTTTCCATCTGCTCTATTGCGGGAATCGACGGGGATTTCATTTCAAAGTGCATATCAAATTACATTCTTAAAAACGGCAGAGTGGTACAGTACAGACTCGGAGAAACGAAGGGTACCTTCCTTTTATCAAAGCACGAAAATTCTGTTTCCTACGATCGTTCTCTTGAATATATCGTAAGACAGAAGCAGGAATGTGCGGTGATTATCATAGTCGATTCCATAAGCAGAAGATACAGTACGGGTGAAACCAGCTGGCTTTGGGATATAGATTTCGGTATGCTGGATAAGGATTATATAAAACGTATCTACTTACTGGGAAAGCACGCAAGGGATTTAGAGCTTCGCTTCTCCTTTACAGGTATAGACAGTTCAAGGCTTATCGTAAACGAAAGCATTGACGAAGGAATTGATGCGGCGGCAAAGATAAATCACGGCAAGCTCTATACAGTAACCTGCTTTTCTGATAAGCATAAATTCTTACCTAAGGTAGAAATAATAAAGCCTGAAGATACAAAGGAGGCGGAGTAATATGAAGATACTGCATTTATTTTACGATCTTTTGAATCTTTACGGCGAGTACGGAAATCTATGCGTACTGGAAAGAGGTCTTAAGGAAAAAGGAACTGAGGTTACTGTTGATAAATTATCCATCGGTGATGAAATTGATTTTTTACAGTACGATTTTATCTACATCGGTTCTGGAACTGAAAGAAATCAGAAGGTAGCTTTAGAATATCTGATGCCTTATAAAGAGGCTATATCAGAAGCTTTGAACAGTGGTAAAACCATACTTGCTACAGGCAATGCCTTTGAGATGTTCGGGAAAAGCATAACAGACTGCAACAAAAAGGAATATCAGGCTCTCCACATATTCGATTTTTACACAGAGGAAAGCGACAAGAGGACTGTTACCGACGCTAAAAGCAAGTGCAGATTCTGTGAGGATACCCTTATAGGCTTTATAAACAAGGCAAGCGAAATAAAGGGGATTAAAAATCCCTTCTGCGAAATGCTTGAGGGTGCAGGAAATACTGCTGATGATAAGAACGAGGGTATACAGGAAGGTAATTTCTACGGCACGCATCTTATAGGACCGGTGCTTGTGAGAAATCCTGCACTTCTCGAATATTTTGTTGAAATGTTAAATAAATAAAAAACGACGGGGCGACACAAGTCGCCCCACATTTTATATAATTTTATACTTTGGCTTTTCTTCATCAAATAGTTTCCAACGTAAAAAATCATCGGCTACTATTCCCACAAGAGAGAGGAAAAACCAGGCTACTGTAAAGATAAGGCATACCTGACCTAAAATATTGAAGGGCTGTTCCTCATAATTCCAGACGTCCATTAAAAGCCACAAATTTACGATACAGCCGCAGATAAATTCAAGCATAGTTATGATAACTGCGGATATTCCCATCTGAAGCAGTAAGGACATATCCGGAAAGAGCTTATTTATCCCGCCGATAAGGATAAAGCAAAGTCCACCCAGAATAAACATACTCGGGTGGCTATGACCCCTGAACAAAAGCTCAATGATGGTATAAAGTCCACCTCCGTAGCAGAAAAGCATAAATAGTTTCATAGGTAACGCAATTTTACAATTCATAATACACCATCCGTAGAAAAATATAGTTATATTTTTGCCCTTTAATTTTTTATTATTCAGGAAAATTACGGACAAAAGCAACATATAATCTAAAAAACATAAAAAGGGGTTATTATGATGCTATTAAAGAAAATTTCTGCCTTTGTAATTTCCTGCGGTATGGCGCTTTTGTGCGCACTTCCCTGCTATGCTGAAGAGGAAAAGGGTGTGCCTGAAATCCTGTCGGGAAAATCGGCAATCGTCACCGAATGCAGTACGGGGCAGGTACTTTTTGAGCATAACAGCAGTGAAAGACTGGCTATGGCGTCAGTCACAAAGCTGATGTGTATGCTTATCTGGGCGGAGGAAATAGAGGCGGGCAGACTACACTTCGACGATATCGTCAGATGCTCCGCCTTTGCCAGCAGTCGTGACGGCTCGGTTATATGGCTTATGCCGAATGAAGAAATGTCGGTAAGGGATCTTATAAAATCAGTGGTTATAGCCTCTGCCAATGACGCCGCAACGGCTCTTTGTGAGCATATAGCAGGTAGTGAACGGGATTTTGTAAGGCTGATGAACGATAAGGCGAAAAGTCTTGGTATGACAAATACACAGTACAAAAACTGCGTGGGCTACGACGAGGAGGGACACTATACCACCGCTTACGATATTGCTCTGCTCTGCGGTGAAGTCAGTAAATACGATTATTACAATGAATTCTTTAATACAAGGCTTGATTACGTAAGAGAGGGAGATAAGGCGGCTCAGCTTTTAAATACCAACAAGCTGATGAGATACTATAACGGAATAATCGGCGGTAAGACGGGTACTACCGATAATGCTGGGTACTGTCTTGCGGTGTGGGCAAAGCGTGGAAATATGACTATCTGTGCGGTAGTACTGGGCTGTAAGGAGGAAAACGACAGATTTGACGCCTGTGAAAATCTGCTGGACTACGGTTTTGACGGCTTTGAAATATACAAAGCGGAGGTAGACGCCAGCAAGCTGATACCCGTGGAGGTTGACAACGGGCTGAAAAAGAATACCGACGTAAGAATTAAAAGGCTTGTCAGTATGGTTATTCCGAAGGGGTGCAAGGAGGATATAAAATACAGCTATGAAATCGTCGAAAAGCTGACTGCTCCGGTGGTCTGCGGGCAGACTGTCGGAAGAGTGACGGCGGTACTATACGACGAGGTCATATTTGAGAGTGATATAATTGCCGTGTACGAGGTGGAGGAAACCACCTTCTTTAGTGCTTTTCTCATAATTTTATCGGGAATTTTCTCCTTTTAATATTGCACAAAAACCAAAACTATTATTTGTGTGATTTATACAAAAGTTTCACATTGAATGAAAACATCTTGCAAAAGCATGTGTTTTTTTGTATAATATATAATGTAAACAAGTAAACGGAAAAATAAACATAATAACAGCGCTTTTTCAGTTACGTTTTGCTTGTTCTATATGGAGTAGAAAAGTTAAGGAGAGAATACGAAAATGGCAATCACATTAAACGACAAGTACTTAAAGGACGTCGTAAGACCCGACGAAATCAAGGGTATTGAGCCTTTAGTAAAGGCGGCACACGAGCTTGTTGAAAACAAGAGCGGTCTTGGTAACGACTTTTTAGGATGGGTTGACCTTCCCGCTAACTACGACAAGGAAGAATTTGAAAGAATCAAGAAGGCGGCTGAAAAGATCAAGTCTGACAGCAAGGTGCTTTTAGTAATCGGTATCGGTGGCTCTTACCTCGGTGCAAGAGCGGCTATCGAGTTATTAAAGTCCACACTTTACAACTCACTTTGCAAGGACACACCCCTGATCTACTTTGTAGGTAACAGCATCAGCCCCACTTATTTAAATGAAATTATCGAAATCGTAAAGGACAAGGATTTCTCTGTAAATATCATTTCCAAGTCCGGTACAACAACAGAGCCTGCTTTAGCTTTCAGAGTATTCAGAGAATTACTTGAAGAAAGATACGGCGAAGAGGGTGCAAGAAACAGAATCTACGCTACAACAGACAAGGCAAGAGGAACACTCAAGGAGCTTGCTGACGCAAAGGGTTATGAAAGCTTTGTTATTCCCGATGACGTAGGCGGACGTTTCTCCGTTCTTACAGCAGTAGGTCTTCTTCCTATCGCTTGTGCAGGTTGTGATATCGACGCTCTTATGGCAGGTGCCGCAAAGGCAAGAGAAGATTTCGCAGTATGCGATATTGAAAAGAACCACTGCTACAGATACGCTGCATACAGAAACATTCTTTTAAACAAGGGCTTCAAGGTTGAAATGCTCATCGCTTATGAAAACTCCTTCGTTATGATGTGCGAATGGTTCAAGCAGCTCTTCGGCGAGAGCGAAGGTAAGGACGGCAAGGGCTTATTCCCTTCAGCCGCAACCTTCTCAACAGACCTTCACTCCCTTGGTCAGTTCATTCAGGATGGCTCCAAGATCTTATTTGAAACAGTTGTTCATATCGGCAAGGCACAGAAGGATTTCTTCTTAAAGGATGATCCTACAAACGGCGACGGTCTGAACTTCTTATCAAATCAGAATATGTCAATCGTTAATCAGAAGGCTTACGAGGGTACAATCATCGCTCACACAGAGGGCGGCACACCTAATATGGTACTTGAAATGCCCGAAGTTAACGAAAACGAGCTCGGCTACCTTATTTACTTCTTCGAAAAGGCTTGTGCAATCTCCGGCTATATGCTGGGTGTAAACCCCTTTGATCAGCCCGGTGTTGAAAGCTACAAGAAGAATATGTTTGCACTTCTCGGCAAGCCCGGTTACGAAGCAGCAAAGGCTGAACTCGAAGCAAAAATCGGATAATAAATCAGCAAGCTGATTTTTATTATATTATACGGCGACTCTGCCGCAAAAAAACGGAGGACTAAAACATGGTAAAACTTATTGCAGGAAAAAAAGGCGCAGGTAAAACAAAGTTACTTATCGAAGCTATCCACAGTGCAGAACAGGCAAGCAAGGGCAACGTAGTTGCTATTCAGCTCGGTTCTTCCCTGAACATAGACATCTATCACAAGGTTCGTCTTATCAACATTGAAGATTATAAGATTGCAAACTATGATGAAATGGCTGGTTTCGTATCCGGTTTACTTGCATCCAACTACGACTGCACAGATATTTTCGTAGATGGTATCTTAAGAATTGTTGGTCGTGACCTTGACAAGGTTGGCGAAATGTTCGACAAGATTGCTACAATAAGCGGCGAAAACACAACTGTTACCTTCACAATCTCTGCTGACGTTGAAGAATTAACAGAAAATATTAAAAAATATCTCAAATAAGTGTTGACAAATCAGAAAAGTTGATGTATAATATTAGTCGTGTTAGTTTTCGACTATTATTAAATAGCGATTTTATGATTATGAACATCAGAGGGGGGTGCTAAAATGGCAGTTCCAAAGAGAAAAGTTTCTAAGGCAAGACGCGATAAGAGACGTTCACAGGTATGGAAGCTATCCGCACCTGCATTCTCTCGTTGCACACAGTGTGGCGAATTAAAGCTCGCTCACAGAGTATGCGGCAACTGTGGTTATTACAAGGGTAAGGAAGTTATCGCTCACAGCGAGGCTTAAGTGCTTGTAAACTCAAAAAGTTGTGACAGCAGTGCCAATCGGCACTGCTGTTTTTTTTACTGAAAAGAAAAGGCGGCATAATATGAAAGAGTATCTTCTTAAAACGGTAAAAAGCGGAGGCTTCATAGCCTTTTCAATAGGCTTTTTCCTGTATATAGCCATAAATCTCCCTATTCTTATTAACGATAAAGGCATTCTGACCTTTGGTGCCGATTTTTATTCACAGACAATTCCCTTCAGTTATCACATACGGGACTGTCTTTTATCCGGTGAAGTATGCTGGGACTGGTCCGCCGGTCTTGGCGAGCAATTTCTCGGAAGCTATGCATACTATAATCTGTTCAGCCCCTTTTCAATTTTTTATCTGATAGTTCCCCGTAACAGTATTATTTATGTTTTGCCCTACGTAACCGCCATCAAGTATGGCGTCGGCAGTATGACAGCGTATTTCTATGCTGAGCGTTTTATTAAAAACAAGCATTTTGCCGTTATTGCAGGCGTTATATATATGTTTTCCTCTTTTTCTGCTTATAACGTCATTTTCCACTTTGTTGATATAATTGCTTTGTTCCCTCTTCTGCTTATTGCACTTGAGGAGCTATGTGTAAATAAAAGAAGATGTATATTCGCAATAACGGTAGCGTTTATGGCGTTGCTCAATTATTACTTTTTCTTCGGGCAAGCCGTTTTCTGCGTTATATACTATTTTGTACGTCTTATTGATAAGGACTTCAAAGGCAATATAAAGCAATTTCTGTCAGTTGCCATAGAAGCCGTTATCGGCTTTATGATGACGGCTGTATTTATGCTGCCTGTTATTTTCCAGTTAGCCGATAGCAGTAAGGCGACTACTATGATCTCTCTGTCGGATTCACTCTGGTTTAAAAGCATTTTCAATTATCTCAAAATAATACAAAGCGCCTTTATGATTCCTGACGGAATCCACTTTATCTCGCTTTTCCCCGACAGCGACACTATGTACCCCTACGGAAATCTGGGTGCCTCGCTGGCGGCATATATTCCGTTATTCTCAGCGGCGGGTGTTATATCCTATATTGTATCAAAGAAGAAAAGCTGGAAATCCCTGCTTATACTGATATGCACGGTTATCGCCTTTGTACCTGTGCTTAATCAGGCTTTTTCCGCCTTCAACGCAGGCTACTATGCACGATGGTTCTATATGCCCATGCTTATAGCGGTCATCATGTCGGCAAAGGCTCTGGAGGAACAGATCAGCTTCAAGCCGGGAATTATCACCTGCGGCGTTGTACTTGGAGGTATGATAATATATCAGCTTCTTGTCGACACCTCTGAAATGATTCCACGTGTAACCCCTAAAGGCTCTGTGAGCTTATATCAGAATATTCTGCATTTCGGTGTTACCGCACTGCTGCTTGTTGTTCTTATTATAGTAGTCAGAAGCAAGCGGGACAAGGAATTTATACCGAAGCTATATATTTTTTCTATAATAAGCTGTTATATCACCTTCGGAGTTATGATACACTACGTATACTCATCGCCACCAGGAGCAGAAATAATAATAGACTATATAGCCGCAGATGAAAGTTTTTCCGATACCTACAAAAACGGTGACAGGATCTCTGCCGGTATAGAAAACACCAATCAGATGTGGGAAATAGACTCGGTAAGACATTTCAACAGTCTGCACGACAAGGGCTTCAAGCAATTCCTCACGGATAGCGGGCTTGGATACGTGAGCGGCGTTTTTGATGATATTACCTTCCATACCCCTGCCCTTGCAGATCTGACCTCCGTAAAATATTATTTTATATTTGAGGGAACGGATAAATTAAGGGATGAAGATATTGTAGACTATATCGGAAGATACTACGTATATGAAAATCCGAATTATATCCCTATGGGATTTACCTATGACAGTACAATTTCCAGAGAGGAATTTTTAAAAATAGAGGACACAAAGCTCAGGCAGAAAACCTATCTTAAAGCGCTTATCGTGGAAGACGTAACCGTATTTTCGGACATATTGCCGAATATCGACGATAAAGCCGGCGAAGTTATCACCGATAGCGAATATGAGCAGCTTATTGCCGACAGAAGAGAAGGCTCTGCGTATTTCTGCGAAAAGACAAGCACAGGTCTTACGGCAAAAATCAGGCTTGAAAAAGAAAATATCGTCTTTTTCAGCACTTCATATAACGAAAACTGGACTGCATATGTTGACGGAAGCGAATCAAAAGTGTATAATGTAAATAATGGTCTTGTCGGCGTCAGAGTACCTGAGGGAGATCATGAAATTACGCTTACGTACAAGGTAAGAGGAATTGACATAGGTATGATAATAACTTTATGTGCTGCATCATCTCTTATCATATATGCAATTTTCACCCATAAGAAAGGCAAAAAGAATAATGTCTGTTAAGATAATGTCTGTTATCCCCCGCTCGCCCGCTGATAAAGCAGGTATTAAACCGGGAGACGTGCTTATATCAATAAACGACAATGAAATAAACGACGTACTTGATTATCAGTTTTATGCTGATGAGGAAAAGCTGGAAATAAAACTGCTACGCCGTACCGTAAAGGTAAAGAAAAAGGAGTATGATGATTTAGGTCTTGAATTTGAGACCTATCTTATGGACAAAAAACAGCATTGCAGAAACAACTGTATTTTCTGTTTTATTAATCAGATGCCGAAAGGCATGAGGGATACTCTCTATTTCAAGGATGATGACTCAAGACTGAGTTTTCTTCAGGGTAACTACATCACTATGACGAACTTAAGTGATAACGACGTAGACAGAATAATAAAAATGAAGCTACCGATGAATATATCGGTGCATACCACAAACCCCGAGCTGAGAGCACAGATGACCTGTAATCCGAATGCTGGAAAGTGTCTGCAGTATCTTTACAGAATGGCGGGAGCGGGAATTGAGCTTAATACACAGATAGTGCTGGTACCTGAATTCAACGACGGCAAGGAGCTGGAAAGAACTCTTACCGATCTGTGCAATCTCTTCCCTGCAGTTAAAAGCATTGCTATCGTCCCTGTGGGACTTACTAAATTCAGAGATAATCTACCTAAGCTGAAGGGCTTTGATAAGAAATCAGCTACGGAGGCTCTTAAGACGATAGAGCTTTTCGGGGATATGATGTACGAAAAATATCATACAAGAGTCGTATATCCCTCTGATGAATTTTTCCTGCTTGCTGAAAAACCTATGCCTGATTATGAATATTACGAGGAATTCGATCAGTTTGAAAACGGTGTTGGTATGTGTGCAAGTCTGCAGAAGGAATTTATCGACGCTCTTGCTGACAAGAGAGAGTACAATGAAACCGATAGCAATAAAAGAAGGCTTTCGATTGCTACGGGAGTGCTTGCCTCTCCCCTTTTAAAGAGTCTTGCGGGTATGATGGAAAATGATTTTCCGGATACTAAAATAAACGTATATACTATAAAGAATGATTTCTTCGGAGAAACGGTTACAGTTGCAGGTCTTATTACTGCGGGAGATATCATAAATCAGCTTATGCCCTTTAAGGAGGAGCTTGGCGACAGACTGCTGATAACGGAAAATATGCTGAAAAGCGGTTGCGATATATTCCTTGATGACAAGACGATTTCCGACGTGGAAAATGCACTTTCCGTAAAGGTGGTAACTGTGCCTACAGATGGATACGCATTTCTTGATGCAATTCTCGGGGAATAAGGATAATACACGTATATAAAAGGAAAGGAAGATAAAAATGGAAGGAATAGTAGCTGTTGTCGGCAGACCTAACGTGGGTAAATCTACGTTATTCAATAAGCTTGTCGGCAAGAGAATGTCTATAGTAGACGATACACCGGGCGTTACAAGAGACAGAATATATGCGAAGGCAGAATGGCTCGGGAAAGAATTTATGCTTATTGATACAGGCGGTATTGAACCTGATACAAAGGATATCATTTTATCACAGATGAGAACTCAGGCACAGCTTGCCATCGATAAGGCTGACGTAATTATACTTGTTACCGATATCACGTCAGGCGTTACCGCCAACGACTCCGACGTTGCCGCTATGCTCTTAAAGAGCGGTAAGCCTGTCGTATTATGTGTAAACAAGGTAGATACCATAGGTGAATTGCCTCCTGAATTCTATGAATTCTACAATTTAGGTCTGGGTGAGCCTATAGCAATTTCTTCCGTTCACGGACACGGCACAGGCGACCTGCTTGACGCAGTATTTGAGGCTATGCCTAAGGGTGAAAAGGAAGAGGAATATTCTCCTGACGCTATAAAGGTAGCGGTTATCGGTAAGCCTAATGCGGGCAAATCCTCTCTTATCAATAAGATTGCAGGCGAGGAAAGAATGATAGTATCCGATATTGCAGGTACTACGAGAGATGCCGTTGATACCGTAATCAAGCGTGACGGTGAGGAATATGTCTTTATCGATACTGCGGGTATCAGAAGAAAATCGAAGGTAAACGAGCAGATAGAAAAATACAGCGTTCTTCGTGCTTATATGGCAATTGACAGAGCGGATGTCTGCGTTATTATGATAGACGCCAATGAGGGCTTTACAGAGCAGGACAGTAAGGTTGCAGGCTATGCTCACGAGCAGGGCAAGGCAAGTGTTATTGCTATAAACAAGTGGGATTCCATCGAAAAGGACAGTAACACGATGAACGACTTCAAGAAGAAGCTGGAGGTAGACTTCTCCTTCATGTCCTATGCTCCCTTTGTGTTTATTTCTGCTCTTACGGGACAGAGAATCGACAAGCTCTTTGAGATGATAAACTACACCTCAAATCAGAATGCTATGCGCATTCCTACAGGTACCCTTAACGATATGCTGGCTTATGCTACCGCAAGAGTACAGCCTCCTTCGGATAAGGGTAAGCGACTCAAGATTTACTATATGACTCAGGCTTCTACAAAGCCCCCGACGTTTGTAATCTTCTGCAACAACAAGGAATTATTCCATTATTCTTATCAGAGATATCTTGAAAATCAGATAAGAGAGAGCTTTGGTCTTGGCGGTACGCCGATAAGACTTGTTATAAGAGAACGAGGAGAATAATCAGATGATCTATTTATGCTTTGCTATAATGGTACTTGTACCCTATCTTCTGTGCGGTATAAACACAGCGATAATCGTTACGAAAATCAAAAGCGGTAAGGATATAAGAACGCTTGGCAGCGGTAACCCCGGACTTACGAATACCCTTCGTACCCAAGGTAAGCTCGCCGCTTTATTCGTACTTCTCGGTGACGTTTTAAAGGGCGTTTTATCGGTGCTGATAGTAAGATTTTCATTCCTGTGGCTTGCAGGAATCGATACTACGGTTTTATCTAACAATATGAATTACGTTGCCTTTGTTGCGGCTCTGACAGGCTTTTTAGGTCACCTCTTCCCCGTTTACTACAAGTTCAAGGGTGGTAAGGGTATACTGGTATCAGTTGCGATTCTTATGACTGTTGAATGGGTACCCGCCTGCATACTGCTCGGCATATTCATTATTGTTGTGGCAATAACAAGATACGTATCCCTTGGTTCCTGCATAGCAGGTGCATTATATGCCCCCGTGACTCTCGCCTACGGACTTTTAGTGGGAGATCCTTCTGCATTTATAAATGCAGGTCTTGGACTTATCATAGGAATACTTATCCTCTATATGCACAGAGGTAACATTCAAAGACTGCGTAATCACACAGAAAAGAAGCTGGGACAGAAGGCTTAAAATACTGAAAGGATATATTATTCAGCTATGGCAGATATTATGATACTCGGTTGCGGCTTTGGTACCGCCCTCGGAATTATGTGGGACAAGTACGGTCACAACGTTACAGCCTGGTCAAAGTACAAGGAAGAAATAGACGCTATAAGAAAAGACGGAGAGCATAAAAGACTGCTCCCCGGGGTTATAGTGCCTCCCTCAATTGCACTTACTACCGATTTATCAATAGCAAGTGGCAAGGATATTTTAGTTTTTGCTATTCCGTCAAAGTTTGTAAGAGATGTTGCCCAGAGTGTAAAGCCTTACGTAACTACCAACACAGTTATCGTAAACGTGGGCAAGGGCTTTGAAGAAGCCACGGAAAAAAGGCTTTCCGAAGTGCTTAAGGAAGAGCTTCCCGACAATCCTATAGTTGTACTGACGGGACCTTCACACGCTGAAGAGGTGGCAAGAAACTGCCCCACTACAGTCGTATGCGCTTCTGACGATAAGGCAAGCACGGAATACGTTCAGGATACCCTGCAGAACGATCGCTTCAGAATATATGCAAACAGTGATATGAGCGGTTGTGAGATAGGCGGAGCGATGAAGAACGCCATTGCTCTTTGTTGCGGTATAATAGAGGGTATGGGACTCGGCGATAACACTCTTGCGGCTATTATGACAAGAGGACTTGCAGAGATTACAAGGCTTGGTGTTGCTATGGGCGCAAAGAGAGAGACCTTCAACGGTCTTTCAGGCATCGGCGACCTGATAGTCACCTGTACCTCTACCCACTCAAGAAACCACCGTGCAGGACTTCTCATAGGTGATGGGATGTCTGCAGAAGAGGCGGTAGCAAGAGTAGGTACCGTTGAAGGCTACAACGTTGCCATTATTGCTCAGAGAATCGCAAGAAGGCTCGGAATATCAACCCCTATCATAGATCAGCTTTGCAGCGTATGCTATGAAGGTCTTAACCCCAGAGAGAGCATATCACAGCTTATGTCAAGACCGAGCCGTGCAGAAGAAGAGATCTTCTGATTACCCTACCTTCTTCAGTTCTTCGGGCGAAAAAGTAAGCTCACGATTATTATAAACCATATTTTTTCCGACAGTCTCCGCATTGCTTTTTGCGGAGGCTTCTTCTTTTTCCTCGTGACCATACATTTCGAGCATTGCCATTATAAATAAAAAAGCAATACCCATAATGATAAATACTATTACTTCACCTGACATTTTCTTTTTCCTTTCTCCGTAAGTGCTTTTATCCTACGCCTTTATTTTACAATAAAGGGTGTACTATAAAAAGTACAACCATAACTTCAAATAATTAAATTCTCTGCATATTTCAGAAATTTTACAAAGCACTTGCAATTATCCTGATTTTATGGTAAAATTAAATCAAATATCTTGCTTTAAACGGCAAAGAAGGAGTAAAGAAATGACAACAGAACAGATTTTAATGCTTGTTACAATTCTGATCTACCTCGGCTCTGTAGTAGTTGTAGGTTTGATTTGTTCCAAAAGAACAAGCAACGTCGGTGACTTTTACCTTGGCGGCAGAAAGCTCGGACCTTTTGTTACCGCCATGAGTGCTGAAGCATCTGACATGAGCGGCTGGCTACTTATGGGACTTCCCGGTGTTGCTTACGCAACGGGTATTGCTGATGCAGGCTGGACAGCCATCGGTCTTGCAATAGGTACATACGTAAACTGGCTTATCGTTGCGAAAAGACTTCGTAACTACACTCAGGTTTGCGGAAATGCAATTACAATTCCCGACTTTTTCAAGAACAGATTCAGAGATAAGAATCTGATCAACCTTATTTCAGCGGCAATAATTCTTATATTCTTCATCCCTTATACAGGTTCAGGCTTTGCTGCCTGCGGAAAGCTCTTTCAGTCGCTTTTCGGCGCTGACTATCATCTTATGATGATTATAAGTGCAGTTATTATCCTTGCTTATACAACAATCGGCGGCTTCCTTGCGGCAAGTATAACAGACTTTATTCAGAGCATCATTATGACACTTGCGCTTATTGTCGTTGTTATATTCGGCATCTCAATGGCAGGTGGTCTTAGCGAGGTTATTTCTCACGGTCAGAGTCTTCCCGGCTATTTATCCGTAACACAGATATTCGATAACAATCTTGGTGTTGCAAAGGATTACGGCGTACTCAATATGGTTTCTATGCTCGCATGGGGACTTGGTTACTTTGGTATGCCTCACGTACTTTTACGCTTTATGGCTATAAGCGACAGCAACAAGATAAAGACTTCACGTCGTGTTGCAACCATATGGGTGGTTATCTCCCTTGGCATAGCAATCTTTATCGGTATTGTCGGTAATGCGATGGTTGCAAACAAGGCTATGAACCCCCTTGCGGACCCTGAAACAATTATCGTTCAGATTTCAAATCTGCTCAGCACCTTCGGTCCTTTAGCCGCACTCGTTGCAGGTCTTATCATTGCAGGTATCTTAGCGTCTACAATGTCAACCTCTGACTCACAGCTTTTAGCGGCTTCTTCAAGTATGTCCGAAAACATTATCCGTGGCGTATTCAAGGTAAAGATGAGCGAAAAGACTGCTATGCTTATCGCAAGAGCTACAGTTATAGTGATTGCTGTTATCGGTGTTATAATTGCATGGGATCCCAATAGTTCAGTATTTGAAATCGTATCCTTTGCATGGGCAGGCTTCGGTGCTACCTTCGGTCCTGTAATGCTCTGTGCATTATTCTGGAAGAGAGCAAACAAGTACGGTGCACTCGCAGGTCTTGTTGCAGGCGGTATTATGATATTCGTATGGAAGTTTATTGTTCGTCCTATGGGCGGTATCCTTGATATATACGAGCTTCTCCCTGCATTTATCGTAGCACTTATCGCTATTATAGCCGTTTCCCTCGCTACAAAGGCTCCTGAAAAGGAAATCGTTGACGAGTTTGAAGCAGTAAAGGCTATGAAGTAATTTTCCACTATAGCAAAAGTTAAAGCCGAATGAATCAGCTGATTCATTCGGCTTTGTTTTTATTCTTCTTCAGGAAGCGGCTTTCTCACCTTGTCCTGAAATTTCTTTTCGCAGGCACCGTATCTTTCGTAATTGGCTCTTGCTTCGTTAAGGCTTACGCTGTTTGCTCCGCCGGTACTGTAAGGTCTTTCGTTCTGACTTTTATCATATTCCCAGAAGCATACTGGACAGATATCGTATTCGTCCGTTATCGTTTTATGCTCACAACAAGGGCATATCATTTTAAATTCACTCATCTTACACCTCTTATTGTCTGTTCCAGTAATCTATTCCGTCATCGGGAATAAAATAAGTTCTTATGTAGCCGTCGGGTGCAAGCACCAGAAACTCATCGGTCTTCTTGTTAAAATACATAAAGTCACCGTCATCCTCGTACTTTGTCAGTATATCGGGTGAATCAGAATTGATAAGATCGTTTGCCTTCTGCAGATATTCTTCCTTTGTTATATTTCCGAATTCGTGACCGTGCTTTTCATAGTGACTATCATACAATCCCTGATTTCTGAAATAGTAGAATACCTCTTCTTTACTGCTTTCAGGCTTTGAGGTTTCAGGTTTTTTTGTGGTTGTTGTTTCAGGCTTTGAGGTTTCCTGTTTTTTGGTGGTTGTTTCAGGCTTTGAGGTGACTATTATTTCTGTTTCGGAGCTTTCCTCGTTAATGGAAGAATCAACGCTTTCTACCTTCGACGACGTGGGTGCAGAGGAAGTAACCTCACTTCCGCCACCGAATAAATTTGTGGGTATTGAAATACCGAAGAACGCCGCAATCACCGCCGCTACAATACCGATTATAGCAGGAACTTTATTGCCGCTATTGTTCTGACCGGACATAAATCAACTTCCTTTCTTGCTTATTGTTTTCTACTTTATTATAGCATTAACGGGAGGAAATTTCAATAACAAATTGTAAAACATCTGACATACAAATATCATACAAATCGTATTGAAAAAAAGAATTGTTATAAACGAGGTTTATATTCCCTTGACAAAACAGATAAAAAATGATATGATTAAAGCACCACACAAAACCGAATATTTTTGACTTATATGAGAATCATTTTATGGTAAAAGTGCATTCTCTTTTTTGGCATTCTTATTCTCATATAAGTTGTTAAAGGTTTTGTGTGGTAGCAAGCCGGAGTTATGCATTTTTCAGTGTGTGTGACTTCGGTTGCACACACTTTTTGTTTTTTAGGAGGATGTTAAAATGAAAACCACAAAAATTATTCTCGCAATGTTCCTTTCCGCTACTATGTCACTTATAGCTTCGGGTTGCGAAAAGGATAGCACGCCTACCCTACCACCGGAATACTCAAATATGATTGAAAGCTTGTATTCTGACGTCAGCACATCCGAGCCGACCAAAACAGAAGCCCCAAAGACTGATGCTTCCGCGGAAGCGTACAGCATAAACATCGACATATCCTGCGAAGAAAATTTAATGTTCAGCAGATATGACATATGTGTTTATGTAGATAGTACCAAATTAGGTATTCTGGAGCATGGAACTCAAAAAAATTTCTCTGCTTCGCTGACCGAGGGAGTACACACAATCAGGTTCACAGAAGAAGGCAATGAAAGCGTGGACGGCTCTGTTGATATAGTTGTCGGCGGAAATAACACGTATAAGTTAGAAATTGCTTGTAAAAACGATCAGATTAAAGTTGAATCAAGCACTTCTGTTTCCCCTGAAACAAGTAAACCTGAAACTGAAGCTCCTGAAACTGAAGCTCCTTCAGAAGCTTATAGCA
>JAFQUH010000032.1 GCA_017408635.1 Ruminiclostridium sp.
CCCTACCCCCCTTCCCCTCAAGGGGAAGGGGGAATACATGGGGGCTCGCCGCCCCTGTGCCCTGCTTGGGGCTTCGCCCCAAACCCCGTGTAATATGAAGATTGCGAGCCTTTTATTATTTCAATTGCCACAAGATTTTATAGGTGAAATGTAGGGGTCGGCGAGCAGAATTGCGGCGCCCTTCAGGGCATGTCCTCGACGACCCGCCGCCGAAGGCGGAATTTGGATTGAACGCCACGCGTTCAAACTATAATTTACGCTATTTCCATCCATCAAAAAACATCCCGCGTCTGCACACGGGATGTAATCTGTTAAAATTTATCTTCTCGAGCATTTCTCCGCATCGATTGCCAGAACAAGCATCAGAACGTATATCGCATCTTCGGGATTGCTTATGTCAAGCTCATATACGTCTACAAAGTTAAGTACGTCCTTTGATATAGTGGCTACTATTCCTCCTGTGGAATCGTAGATTCTGTAATCCCACTCAAAAAGATCTCCCTCTACGTACCAACCCTTGAAATCAATATCAAATTTTGGGATAAAGAAGGAAAACTCCTTACGGATAGAGCCTGCATATTTATTCCCTATATACATTTCAAACTTCGGCAGAAAGGTCAGCACCTTTTCCTGAATATGTCCGATATTGTTTCCTGCGGCGTCGTAGATGCGAAGCAGATGCCCCCAGGAAAGCTCGCCTTTTACCGTGAATACGGTATTGTCATTCTGGTCGTATACGTCATAGCTGTCAAACCATGAGAAAATGCGCTGTTTAAAAAGAAGCTTCATTATATTTCCTCCTATAAGGTAACCCGTGACGAATCACGGGTTATTATCAGTATATCAGAATATATCCTTTTTCGCTTTTATATGTCTTCTTATAAGCACGAATACCGTAAGACCAAGACAACCTATAAGGAATATGGGGACAAGCCATTTATTCGTGGTTTCGTCCTCGGCGGATTTCATCTCTGTCCATAAATCCTGCATAAGTCGGTTTGTTTCGTCGGAAAGATTTACGAATACGGTAGTATTTTCCGCTATAAAATCCTCGTCAGGATAGGTTATGGGGCTTTCCTTCACTTCATCGTCAAGCATTTCAAAAGCCGCACTATGAGGTGTGGAGTAGCAGATATATTCTATATTTGAATAGGCTATATCAGGCTCGCACATAAAGTTTATATACATCTCTGCGGCTTCCTTCTGCTTTGAGCTTGTGGGAATGCACATAGCGTCAACGAAAAGGTTTGTGCCACTTTTGGGAACTACGAAATTGAGAGCGTCGTTTTCTTCCATAATGGTAAGGGCGTCACCTGCATAGTAGGGAGCAATAAGAGCGTCGCCTGCACCCATCTTATCGAAAATCTCATCCATTACGTAGCCCTGTACCACACGCTTCTGCTGTTTCAGCTTTTCTGCGGCGGCTGTGAGCTCGTCGGGGTTTTCGGAGTTTATGGAATAGCCAAGCATAATTTCAGAAATTGCAAAGGCGTCACGGGGATTATCGAACATCAGTATCTGTCCCATATAGGTTTCATCCCAGAGAATATCCCAGTCGATTTCTTCAGGATCTAAATCTATGACTGTTTCGTCATAGATGATACCTACAGTACCCCAGGTAAAGGGTACGGAATATTCGTTTTCGGGATCGTAGGACATATTACGGAAGTTATCCATAATATATTTATAATTCGGGATATTGTCAAGATTTATCTTCTGGATAAGCTCTTCCTTTATCATCTTGCTTATCATATAGTCGGAAGGAATGATAACGTCATAGGAGGCTCCGCCGCCCTTGAGCTTTGCATAAAGCTCCTCGTTTGTAGCAAAGTTTGTGTAGTTTATCTTGATGCCTGTCAGCTTTTCAAATTCTGCATTTACGTCAAGAGTACCCTCCTCTGCACCTGCGGAAATATATTCGCCCCAGTTGTAGACGTTTATGGAAATACCCTTGTCCTTGAATCTGGTATAATACTCCTCATCCTCGATGGTAAGAGTCTGCTGGTATACCTCTTCTTCCTCTTCTTCGCCTTCTTCGGATACCTTTTCAGCGCATCCGCTGAATAATCCGACAGTCATTATTGCTACTGCTATAAGGGAAAGGAATCTTCTTTTCTTCATGCTCTTCCCCCCTTATATACAGCGTTTTTCTTTGCCTGACGGTTTTCGATGATATTCTTTGCAATAAGAATTACCACTACCACCACGAATATAAGCGTTGACAGAGCGTTGATTTCGGGAGAAATCTTTCTCCTTGTCATTGAATAGATAGTGATAGGCAGAGTCTGCGAGGTTGCACCGCAGGTAAAGTAGCTTATTACGAAGTCGTCAAGAGAATAGGTAAACGCCATTAAAAAGCCGCTTATGATACCGGGCATAATTTCAGGGAGTATTACCTTTCTGAAGGCTGTAAAGGGACTACAGCCAAGATCCTGCGCCGCCTCGAAAAGATGGGGATCCATCTGCTTGAATTTCGGCATAATGTTAAGTATAACATATGGTACGTCAAAGGTTATATGCGCTATAACAAGGGTAACAAAGCCGAATTCCATATTCATTCTTGCGGCAAAGAATACGAATAAAAGCATTAAGGATACACCGGTTACGATTTCGGGGTTTATAACGGGGATATTGGTAACGTTCATAACAATGCTTTTCGGCACCTTTCTCATACTGTTGATGCCGATTGCCGCTAAAGTACCTAAAATAGTGGAAATTATACTTGCTATCACCGCTATTATAAGGGTATTTACAAGTGACGACATGATTATACTGTTATTGAACAGTCTTTCGTACCATTCAAGAGTGAATCCGCTGAAAACAGAACGGCTTTTTGACTCGTTGAAGGAGAATACGATAAGCACGAAGATAGGCACGTATAAGAAGAAGATTATCAGTGCCATATAGATTTTACCAAGTCTTTTCATATACGCACCTCCTTATATAAGCACCTGATCGTCGGGACTGAACTGATTCATTACCGTCATAATGGCAAGTATTATCACCATCAGCACAAGGGCTATTGCCGCACCTAAATGCGGATCGTAGGCATTGCCTAAAAACTGCATTTCGATAAGGTCACCGATAAGCAGGTTAGAGCCACCGCCAAGCATTCGGGAAATGATAAAGGTCGAGATTGCAGGCACGAATACCATTGTTATACCTGATACGATACCGGGAAGGCTTAAGGGTACTATTACCCTGAACATTACCTTTACCGGATTACAGCCTAAATCTCTTGCCGCTTCGATTACACTCTTATCAATCTTCTGCATAACGGAATAAAGAGGTAATATCATAAAGGGCAGATAGTTATACACCATACCAAGTACAACTGCACCTGAAGTATTTATCAGCTTGAAGGGACCAAGTCCTATAAGACCGAGCAGGTAGTTTATAATACCGTTGTTGCCAAGAAGCGTCATCCACGCATAAGTACGCAGAAGGAAGTTCATCCACATAGGAAGCATTACTATCATAAGCATTGTACCCTGCTTATGCTTTTCCATACGGGAGAGATAGAAGGCAACGGGGTATGAAAGTACCAGACATATTGCGGTAGCAATAAGAGCAAGCCAGATGGAATGCACGAATATATTCGCATACTGTCCTACGTTTGAAATATTGTCGATTGTAAAATTACCGTCGCTGGTGGTAAAAGCGAATACCGCTACCATTATGATAGGTACGACGATGAATATTACCATCCATACAAGATACGGGAGGGATAATACTCTTAACTGCTTCATTATTCTTCCTCCGTTTTCTTCATAATATGGATATCAAAGGGATCGAAATCCATGCCTATCATAGAGCCTGCAGGCTCTGCCTTGGTAGAATGGATTATCCACTTGTGATCGACACCGTCAACGGTCATTTCATAATGAACGCCCTTGAATACTACCGATTCAACAATACCTGTGAGCTTTGCCTTTTCGGCAGGAATCACCTTTACGTCTTCAGGTCTTATAACCACGTCAACGGTTTCGTTGGGATCAAAGCCCTTATCAACGCACTTGAATTTTCTGCCCATAAATTCAACTACACAGTCCTCGGGCATACAACCGTTTACTATGTTGCTTTCACCGATAAAGTCGGCAACAAAGGCGTTTACAGGCTCGTTGTAGATATCCGTAGGTGAGCCTATCTGCTGGATAAGTCCGTTATTCATAACAACGACGGTATCAGACATAGTAAGAGCCTCTTCCTGATCGTGTGTTACGTATACGAAGGTAAGCTCCAGCGCCTGCTGGATCTTTCTGAGTTCTGTCTGCATTTCCTTACGGAGCTTTAAGTCGAGTGCGCCTAAAGGCTCGTCAAGGAGCAGTACCTTGGGATGATTTACAAGAGCACGGGCAATAGCAACTCTCTGCTGCTGACCGCCTGAAAGTCGGTTTACACTACGCTTTTCAAAGCCCTTTAAGTTTACAAGCTCCAGCATTTCTCCGACTCTTTTTACTATCTCCTTTTCGGAGGTCTTCTTTACACGAAGTCCGAAGGCAATATTCTCATATACGTTAAGATGGGGGAAAAGTGCATAACGCTGGAATACGGTATTAACGTTTCTTTTGTGGGGAGGAAGTCCGTTGATACGCTTTCCCTCAAAGAAAACATCACCACTCGTAGGCTCTAAAAAGCCTCCGATAATTCTTAAGGTCGTGGTCTTACCACAGCCTGACGGGCCTAAAAAGGTTACGAATTCCTTGTCCTTTATATCAAGGCTGATACTTTTTAATATTCTTTCTCCGTCCTCGAATTCTACAACAAGGTCTTTAAGGCTGACAATGTTCTCCATCTTTTTTTATTTCCTTTCAGTAAAAAATTTACATCGTAAAGCGTAAATAAATACAAGATTAATTATAAATTAAAGTAGCATAAATGTCAATAAAAATCCGTATTTTGTCGAAAAAAAGAGGGTAAAAATTTTCGGCGCAGAACTGAGAAGTTCTACGCCGTTATTTTATTCAATATTCTGTACCTGCTCACGCATTTTTTCAATCTCGCTCTTCATATCCACTACAAGTCTTGTAATGCGGATATCGTTTGCCTTTGAGCCTATTGTGTTGGTTTCTCTGTTTATTTCCTGAATAAGAAAATCCAACTTTCTGCCCGTTTCCTTATCACCCTCCAGCATCTGACGGAGCTGTGCCATATGAGAGTGAAGTCTTACCGTTTCCTCATCCACAGCGATTTTTTCGGAGAAGATTGCCGCTTCCATAAGTATTCTCTGCTCGTCTATGTTTGTTGCACCTAAAAGCTCTGTCATCTTGTCGTAGAGCTTCTTTCTGTATATCTCGGTGCTTTCGGGAGAATACTTTTCTACTTCGCACACCATATCCTCGATATTCTGTGCCTTTTCAAGAACGTCAGCCTTTAACGCTTCGCCTTCTCTTTCACGCATTTCCACGAATTTATCTATAGCCTTTTCCACAACCGATGAGATATCAGCCCATAAAGCCTCCTCGTCTTCCTCTTCCTTGATAACAGTAAAAGCGTCGGGAATGCGGAAGATATCAGGCATGGAGAAATCGTCAACAATGCCGACGGTCGGAGCAAACTCTCTTACTGCGTTTACGTAACCTGCTACCACGTTTCCGTTTACTCTTACCGTAGTATCCTTTACGTCTATATTGTATACAGATAAAGAAAGCTCTATCTTACCTCTCGTTACTCTTTCCTTCACAAGTGTCTTGAGTCTTGGCTCAAGATAGCTGAAGCTTCTGTGAAGCTTTGAACTGAATTCAAAAAACTTGTGATTTACACTCTTTATTTCGGCAATTATTTCTCTGCCGTTTATTATAGCCTGCTCCCTGCCAAATCCAGTCATACTTCTTATCATCTTTTTATCCTCCGTTTATATTTTAAGCTGTCCGCTTTTTAACATCGACTGTGCCGCAAGCATTATGCCCATCTTTCCGCTGGGATAGGTGATACCACCCTGAAGCCATACTGCATAAGGCTCTCTGAGAGGTGCGTCTGCCGAAAGCTCTATACTTGCTCCCATTGTGAATGCACCTGCCGCCATAATCACCTTACTGTCATAGCCGGGCATTTCCCAGGGCTCGGGGGTTGCCATACTGTCAACGGGTGAGCCGTTCTGTATTCCACGGCAGAAGGCACATAAAGCCTCTTCGTTGCCGAGCTTTAAAGCCGCAATTATATCAGTTCTGTGAGCGTCGTAGGAGGGGAATACCTCATAGCCTAAAAGCGAGTAGAAGGCACAAGCGAAAACTGAAGTCTTTACCGCCGCCTCAACTATCTGGGGTGCTAAAAAGAAGCCTAAATACATCTCTCTGTTTTCATCTAAAGAACAGCCTACCTCCTTGCCGATACCGACTGTTGTAAGTCGGTAGCTGCAAAGCTCTACAAGATCTCTTCTGCCTGCGATATAACCGCCCGTTTTTGCAATGCCGCCACCAGGATTCTTTATAAGACTGCCTATGATAAGGTCAGCGCCTACCGCCGTAGGCTCTCTTTCCTCTACAAATTCACCGTAGCAGTTATCCACCATTATGATAGCCTTATCATTTACCTCTTTTACTGCCTTTATAATCTCGCCTATCTTATCAACAGAGAAGGATTCACGCAGAGAATATCCACGGGAGCGCTGTATGTAAGCTACCTTGCAGTCCCCCGCTCTTTTCTTTATTTCTTCGATATCTGCATTACCGTCAGGGAGCAGGTCTATCTTTTCGTACTTTACGCCGAATTCCTTTAAAGAGCCGCCGTATTCACCGGTTATAACCTCTGTAAGCGTATCGTAGGGCGCACCTGTAACACATAAAAGAGTATCACCGGGACGAAGCACACCGAAAAGTGCAGTAGATAAGGCGTGAGTGCCGTTTACAAAGCTATGGCGCACAAGGGCGTCCTCACAGCCAAAGGCGTCTGCATATACCTTATCCAGCTTATCTCTGCCGTCATCGTTATAGCCGTAGCCGGTAGTACCCTTTAAGTGCAT
This sequence comes from Ruminiclostridium sp., assembly GCA_017408635.1. Classification (GTDB taxonomy): domain Bacteria; phylum Bacillota; class Clostridia; order Oscillospirales; family Ruminococcaceae; genus Ruminiclostridium_E. The sequence continues at coordinate 6,962 of JAFQUH010000032.1, forward strand.
TTCGCTGACGTTGTTGCTGATAAAGGAGTAAAGCACCTTCTGTCCGTTATATTCTCCTATTCTTTCGATTTCTCTGAATCGCTTTTCGCACATCTTTTCCGCCTTTTCGGCTATCTCAAGAATGCGACTGTCAATTTCAAAAAAGCTCATTTTTATTATTCCTTTACTATCTGATACGCCGCAGGCTTGTCCTCACAGATAAACCCACAGCTTTTATAAAACTCTCTTTTATCCGCTTTGCACAAAAGAGATAATTTTTTGTTTTCTAAAAGTCTGTTTGCATTATAAAGCAGTTTTCTGCCAAGTCCTCTGCCCTGATATTCTGTTTTCACTCCGATATCGGACAGAAAGCACCCCTCAATATTTTCATAAAATACCGTACAGGAGGCACTATAATCGTCAAGAGCTATAAGCCTTGTCACTCCGTGCCGTACTCTGTGACAGGTGTCGGTATACCAATTTGAAAAATCATCATCGGAAAGCTCAAAGGCGTCCTTTATTACCGAAAAGACCTCGCTATAGCTTTCGGTAAAGTTACCGCCCTCCGATACCTCCAAAGCCTTACTTTTCATAAGATAAAGCGGTATAGTGCGGTAGTCGTAAAACGTATCTCTCAATACGTCAAAGCATCTGCCGTTCATTTCAGCCCATAACATACCTGCATTTTTCAAGAAGAAATAAAGCTCCTCCCAGTCAAAGTCGTCTTTTACCGATATATAAAATTTACCGCAGTAATTCATCATCAGGATATTATCACCGCTATAAAAACGGCAGAAGTCATATTTTCCGCCATAGGCTCTGAAGTAGGCTTCTATCCTGCCCTCTATGGCGCTGGTTTCATCTATGGGAGGTAGTTCAAAAATCTGTCTTATCATTCTTTTTCAGCCAAAGCAATATACATTTCGTAGGCTAGATCGGCTACTGCCTTCATATCCTTTTTGGACAGCACACAAGCGGGAGAATGGAGATATCTGCAGGGAGCGGATATTGCAACCGTTTCGATACCGCCTGCAGAAACGTGGATAGCTCCGCTATCGTTACCGCCTGCAACAACAGTCTTTGTCTGGCAGGGGATATTCTTTTCCTTTGCTCTTTCAAACGCCATTCTGTAAAGATTCCGACTGTATATAGTGCCGTTATCCATATAGCTTACTACTGCGCCCTTACCAACCTCGCAAACCTTCTTTTCGCCTTCATTACCTGAAAAATCGCAGGCGGTGGTGGTTTCAAGAACGATTGCGTAATCGGGAGCTACGGTATATGCCGCCGCCCTTGCACCTCTTGTGCCTATCTCCTCCTGGACTGTAAACACGAAGGTAGCGTCATAGGGCAGGTCGCTGTTTATCATTTCTATCATAACGGCACAGCCCGCTCTGTCGTCGAGAGCCTTGCTTTTCAGCATATCACCGTTACTGCCGAATTCTAAAAATTCGCCTGTAAAATAGGCACAATCCCCGGGGAGTACCTTTTCAAGTGCCTCTGCTTCAGATTTTGCGCCGATATCGAGGAGCATAGAGCCGATTTTTACCGGCTTATCTCTTTCGCTCTCGCTCTGCTGATGAATAGCCTTTGTGCCTATTACACCTCTTGTTCCATTTCTGAACTGAAGCTGTCTGCCGATAACCGTTTCAGGATTGATACCGCCCACAGAGGATATACGAAGATATCCGTCGGAGGTGATATAATTTACTATAAAGCCAACCTCATCCATATGAGCCGCCAGCATTACTTTGTTTTTTGGTGTAGCTTTTCCTTTTTTCTCAACGATAAGGTTTCCGAGAGCGTCAGTCTTATAGCTTACGTCATCGGGGAGCCTTGATATGATGAAATCTCTTACTGCGTCCTCATCTCCGCTGGTGCCACACAGAGCGCACAGTTCCTTTATAAGCTCTGTCATAACGCTGACACCTCCCCTTCCTTTGCAAATTCATAAATCAGTCTGCCTATAGCCTCTATATCTTCGGGTGCTACCACCTCAACGGGTGTATGCATATAGCGAAGAGGAATAGAGAGCGTACAGCATTCTGCTCCGCCCTTTGCAACGCCTATAGCGTCGGCGTTTGTACCCGTTTCGCCGCTCATTACTTCAAGACTGTAGGGTATATCCTTATCCTTTGCAATGGATATAAGTTCATTAGAAAGTCTTTTTGAAAGAGAGGGTGCAATGCCTATCATAACACCGCCTGAAAGCTCGCCACATTTATGCTTTTCGCTATCGGGTGTGTAGGCGAAGCTCACGTCCATTTCAAGACAGATATCGGGATTTAAATTGAAGGCGGCAATTTTCGCTCCTCTTTCTCCCGTTTCCTCCTGACCTGTAAAGCTGACGTCGATATTATATTTTGTAGCCTTGCCCTTTAAAAGCTCAAGAGCATAAAGTATGCAGACAACACCAGCTCTGTCATCGCAGGCAGGAGCGCATATTCTGTTATTCAGAAGCACCGCAGGCTCGTTGTCGACTGTAATTCTGTCACCGAGAGAAACTATTTCAGAAAGCTCCTCTTTGCTGTAGCCTGTGTCTATTACAAGCTCGTCAATCTGTGCTACCTTGTCCCCGTCCTTTTTCACGTGGGGAGGAAGTACGGAAATAACGCCCTTTATTTTTTTACTGCCGTGAACGGTAACTGTCTGTGCCGCCAGTACCCTTCTGTCCACACCGCCGCATTTTGATACACGGATAAAGCCGTCTTCGTCAATGAAGGTCACTATAAGACCTATCTGGTCGATATGTGCGTCAAGGAGCAGAGTGGGTTTATTTTCATCTCTTTCTCCGACGTGACCGATAACGTTGCCGAATCTGTCTATAGTGCAGTCATCGGTATAGCTTTTCAGCATAGAGAGAGCAAGATCCGAGGCGTTCCATTCATCGCCCGAAACTCCATTTTCGCCGCAAAGCTGTATAAGAGTATTTTTTATATCAAACGTACTCATTGTTTTCCCTTTCTTAATTCTTTTTATCCAGCAGAATATCTTCTCTTACACTTTCAAGCTCTGATAAGAACTGTTCTTCCAGAACGCTCATTTCATAGCCTCGTCTGTAAATAAGTATATCCTTACATTTTCTTTTAAAGGAATCAGCACCGAGCTGAACAAGTCCATAGCCCGAAAGAATGCTTTCAGGTAGCGGTGCCGACCACGTATATGCATAGGGTAAAGAAGCCAGAAGTCTGTAGCTGTTGCCCCTGTCACCTATTGTTATTGTTTTACCCGTGCCGCCTGATATTCGCTCCTTGCCTTCGGAATCTGCATAAATAAGCTCTGAAAGCTCCGAAAGGTCAGAGGGGGTTATATTTCCCTTATGCCCCGCAAGAGCCGACTCCCTACCGCATATTATCTTCATATCGTATTCCTGCAGGGTACGGTAGCTTATGCCGTATTCATCGAGCAGCTTAAGATACTTTTTCTCTTTATCCCTGCCAAGCGTAATTATGCCTATACCGATATCATAGCTTAACAGCTTTTCCGTTATACTTCTGTTATCCGCTTCGGTATAATGCAGTCTTACACCGCTGTTATCCTGACGGCTTGCCGCAAGATTTGAAAATGCCATTGCCATATGCTCTGCTCTTGGTACTGCTATAGAAAACTCGGTTACGCCCGATTTTTCCTTTTCGTAATCATCACAGAGTCGGTCAAAGCTATTTACAAGCTCCCTTGCTCTTTTCAGAAATTCCCTGCCCTTTTCGGTAGGCGTTACCCCTTTTGGAGTGCGGATAAAGATGGTTATGCCCGTTTCCTTTTCAAGCTCCTTTATAGCCTTGCTGAGATTCGGTTGTCCCATATAAAGATTGTCCGCCGCCTTTGAAACAGAGCCGGTCTTTTCTATTTCTACCGCATATTTAAGATGGATAAAGTTCATAATTCACCTGCTTAACCAAGCTTTGATTCAACCTTTGACATAAACTTCTCGCTGTTTACGATAAAGCGCTCGTGTACGCCCTCGCTTATTCTGTCCTTTTCGTCGTTTACTATTATATCAAAGACCAGTCTTCTGCCGTCTATCTCGACAAGAGTTACAATAGCCTCCGCCTTCATTCCCACAGGAGTAGCCGCCATATGCTTTATATCAAGCACAGTACCCACGCTTGTAGTACCTTCATCAAGGTGTCCAAGAAGACAGTTGCACGCCGCCTTTTCGATGAGTGCCGCAAGAGAGGGTGTGGCAAAAACTCTGAGCGAGCCGCTACCTACCGTTGCCGCCGTATTTGCTTCGTCTACAATAACCGATGCCTTACCTGTCATATTTATTTCTAACATATCGATTCCTTTCAGGGCATAAGCCCATAATATCTCATTATACTCTATACTATATTATATAATTTTTTTAGGCTTATGTCAATAAAAAACTCCCGCAGTTTCCTGCGGGAGTGAAGGTTTTTAAATTACTGAACTGTTGCGTTCATTTCTTCGATACGAGCCGTGATCTGTCCCTGGTTGGATTCACGGAGCTGTGTATAGCTTGTACCGTTTACAAGGGGATGCTTTGTGAGCTGTTCTACGATGCAATCGCCCTGTGTTGTATCTGCGATATCAGGTCCGATACCATTCTTGAAATCAAATACTGCAGAGAAGGTTTCGGGATCTCTTACTGTATCAAGTCTGTCAAGAAGCATATCTGTCCAGTCGTAAGTATCCTTGAGCTGCTGTCTTGCGGCTTCCTTGATGTCAGCGTCCTTCTTGGAAACGAGGTTAGCAAATACCCACGCCTTGTAGCCTTCTACGTTCTTGGAGCCTGCAACGAGAAGGAAGGAATCCTGCTTCATACCCTGATAGTACTCTTCAGAGCCGTCCATCTGAGGCCAGGGAACGAAGTTGATTTCGTCATCTTCCCACTTCTTTAACTTCTTATACTTGTACCAGTAGCTGTCATAGCACCATGTACCGTCATCGAAGAAGAGCGTCTTACCGTTTACCCACTGCATATAGCTGGGGTTCCAGTTGTTTTCGATTTCCTTGGGGTACTTAAGACCTTCCTTGCTATCGTCAAAGTTTGTGATGATTTCAAGAGCCTTTTCTACCTTTGCATCATAGAGGTTGCTTACCAGCTTACCGTCTGTTAAGGATACGAGAGGAGTACCTGTGGTGTTGAGAAGGTTTTCTGCCATATGGTAGCCGTCTACTGCCCACATCTTATTTTCTGCGTCTGTGAACTTTCTGCACATATCGAGGAACTTTTCCCAGGTCCATTCGCCCTTTTCAAAAAGCTCCCAGGGATCATCAAAGCCGGCTTCTTCTACTACAGACTTTCTGTACCAGAGAACGCTGTTGATGTTAAGCTCCATAATAGGACAGTAGTTCTTTCCGCCCCACTCGAACATATCGATAACGTCCTTATATGCCGCCCAGTCGTCAGCTTCAAAGTTGAAAAGCTCGTCAACGGGCTGGAAGAGGTTCTTATACACACCATAAGGATAGTAGCAGATTTCAAAGGGATATACGTCAGGAGAATCGTCTGCCTGGATACGCTTTGCTAAATCTGTGTATCTGTCTGCATACTGTGAAGAAATGTTGCAGAATACGTTTTCATCAGGAATGCTTTCGAAACCTGCAGGCTTTTCTGTAGGTGTGCCGTATAACTTCTTGAACATTGTAACTTCAGGAGAGTTTTCCTGCTGTCCCCAGTTGCTCCAAGCCATCCATACGAGTTTTCTTTTTACTTCGATGCCCTTGTAGTCTTCGCTTACGTTGCTTGCAACCTCGTCAACTGCGCCCTCTACGTTGGAGTCGGGAGCCATTGTTTCATGAGGCTCTGCAGTTGTAGTTGTTTCGGGTGCTGAAGACGTTGCCGACGTTGTTGAATCGCCGCCGCAGGCAGTTGCAGTTGAAATAACTGTTGCAAGTGCCATTGCCGCCGCAATTATTCTTTTTTTCTTTAACATAGTTACCTCCGTTTTAATTTATCGTTTCCGATATAACATAAATATATTGTACCATAAATTACTCTTAATGTCAATTAATTTTAAGCAAAATGACAAAAACTCCCGCAGTTTCCTGCGGGAGTCATAAGATTCATTATTTTACCGAATTACTGAACTGTTGCGTTCATTTCTTCGATACGGGCTGTGATCTGTCCCTGGTTGGATTCACGGAGCTGTGTATAGCTTGTGCCGTTTACGAGGGGTTCCTTTGTGAGCTGCTCTACGATGCAGTCGCCCTTTGTTGTATCTGCGATATCAGGTCCGATACCGTTCTTGAAGTCAAATACTGCAGAGAATGTTTCGGGATCTCTTAATGTATCGAGTCTGTCAAGAAGCATATCTGTCCAATCGTATGTATCCTTCTGCTGCTGTCTGCCGGCTGCCTTGATATCGGGATCCTTTCCTGCGATGAGGTTAGCGAATACCCATCCCTGATAGCCTTCCTTGTTCTTGGAGCCTGCAACGAGAAGGAAGGAATCCTGCTTCATACCCTGATAGTATTCTTCTGAATCATCCATCTGAGGCCAGGGAACGAAGTTGATTTCGTCGTCATCCCACTTCTTTAACTTCTTGTACTTGTACCAGTGTTCGTCATATCTCCAGGTACCGTCATCGAAGAAGAGTGTCTTACCGTTTACCCACTGCATGTAGCTGGGGTTCCAGTTGTTTTCGATTTCCTTGGGGTACTTAAGACCTTCCTTGCTATCATCGAAGTTTGTGATGAAATCAAGAGCCTTTTCTACGTTTGCATCATAAAGGTTGCTTACCAGCTTACCGTCTGTTAAGGATACAAGAGGTGTACCTGTTGTAAGAACAAGGTTATCAGCCATCTGATAGCCGTCGATAGCCCACATCTTGTTTTCAGCATCTGTGAACTTTCTGCACATATCGAGGAACTTTTCCCAGGTCCATTCGCCCTTTTCAAAGAGCTCCCAGGGATCATCAAAGCCGGCTTCTTCTACTACAGACTTTCTGTACCAGAGAAGGCTGTTGATGTTGAGGTTCATAATAGGACAGTAGTTCTTTCCGCCCCACTCGAACATATCGATAACATCCTTATAGTCTGCCCAGTCATCTGCTTCGAAATTGAAGAGATCATCAACAGGCTGGAAAAGATTCTTATATACACCATAAGGATAGTAGCATATCTCAAAGGGATATACGTCAGGAGAATCGTCAGCCTGTACACGCTTTGCTAAGTCTACATATCTGTCAGCATAGGGTGAAGAGATAATGCAGAATACATTCTCGTCAGGAATGCTGTCAAAGCCTGCGGGCTTTTCTGTAGGAGTGCCGTATAAGGACTTGAACATTGTTACTTCAGGTGAATTTTCCTGAGGTCCCCAGTTATTCCATGCCATCCATACGACTTTTCTGTCAACCTTGATTCCCTTGTAATCCTCGCTTACATTTTCGAGTGCGCTTTCTACGGCGCTGTTTACGTTTTCGTCTTCCTTAACAGTCTCTCTGGGAGCTTCTGTTGTGGTTGTTTCAGGTGCTGAAGTTGCATCGCCGCCTGAAGCAGTATTGCCGTCGTTACATGCAGTTGCTGTAGAAATTACTGTTGCAAGTGCCATAGCGGCAGCAAATATTTTTTTGCTTTTTTTCATAATTACCTCCGTTTGTTTTATTCGATATAAAGCAAATATATCGTATCACAGCTTCCCGCTTTTATATTTTAAACGGGAAACTGTGAAATGGCCGTGTTTTTACTGAACTGTTGCGTTCATTTCTTCAATACGTGCTGTGATCTGTCCCTGGTTAGCTTCACGTATCTGTGTGTAGCTTGTGCCGTTTACAAGGGGTTCCTTTGTGAGCTGTTCTACTACGCAGTCGCCCTTTGTTGTATCAGCGAGGTCAGGACCGATACCGTTCTTGAAATCAAATACGGGAGAGAAGGTTTCGGGATCCTTCAGCACGTCGAGTCTGTCGAGAAGTGTTTCTGTCCAGTCGTATGTATCGATAAGCTGCTGTCTGCCTGCCGCCTGGATATCGGGATCCTTCTTTGATACAAGGTTAGCGAATACCCATGCCTTGTAGCCTTCCTTGTTCTTGGAGCCTGATACGAGAAGGAATGCATCCTGCTTCATACCCTGATAGTATTCCTCTGCTCCGTCCATCTGGGGCCAGGGAACGAAATTGATTTCATCGTCGTCCCACTTCTTTAACTTCTTGTACTTGTACCAGTGTTCGTCGTATCTGTAGGTACCGTCGTCAAAGAAAAGAGTCTTGCCGTTTACCCACTGCATATAGCTGGGGTTCCAGTTGTTTTCGATCTCCTTGGGGTACTTAAGACCTTCCTTACTGTCGTCGAAGTTTGAAATAAGGTCGAGAGCCTTTTCTACGTTTGCATTGTAAAGGTTGCTTACCAGCTTGCCGTCTTCAAGAGATACGAGAGGTGTACCTGTTGTAAGAACGATGCAGTCTGCCATTGAATATCCGTCGATTGCCCACATCTTGTTTTCAGCATCTGTGAACTTTCTGCACATATCAAGGAACTTTTCCCAGGTCCATTCGCCCTTTTCAAAGAGCTCCCAGGGATCGTCAAAGCCGGCTTCTTCTATTACAGACTTTCTGTACCAGAGAACGTTGCTTACCGTTAAGTCCATAATGGGACAGTAGTTCTTTCCGCCCCACTCGAACATATCGATAACGTCCTTATATGCTGCCCAGTCGTCAGCTTCAAAATTGAAGAGATCGTCAACGGGCTGGAAAAGATTCTTATACACACCGTAAGGATAGTAGCATATCTCAAAGGGATATACGTCAGGAGAATCATCCGCCTGAACACGCTTTGCTAAATCTACGTATCTGTCTGCATAGGGTGAAGAGATTCCGCAGAAAACGTTCTCGTCAGGAATGCTGTCGAAACCTGAAGGTTTTTCTGTGGGTGTACCGTATAAGGACTTGAACATTGTAACTTCAGGGGAGTTCTCCTGAGGTACCCAGTTGTTCCATGCCATCCATACGAGCTTTCTGTTTACTTCAATGCCCTTGTAGTCCTCGCTTACGTTTTCAATTGCGCTTTCTACCGCACTGTTTACGTTTTCGTCTTCCTTAACAGTCTCTCTGGGAGCTTCTGTCGTGGTCGTTTCGGGTGCTGACGTTGCACCGCCGCTTGAAGTGGTAGTGTCACCGCTACAAGCTGTTGCTGTGGAGATCACAGTCGCAAGTGCCATTGCGGCAGCAACGTATTTTGTGAATTTCTTCATAGATTCCTAAAATCCTCCTGTACGCGATTCCTGTTTTTACTTTAATATAGGAATAGTCATTTTATCATAATAATTATATCAAATTTCACAAACCCCGTCAATATGAATAATGCTACAATCGTGGTAAAACTTTTTGTGTAAATAGTACAAATTACAGTTAAATATCAACTTAATTTACTTAAAAAACAGCAGCATTAACGCCTTAATTAATAGTGAAAATCATATTCCAGCACAATAATCCGAGGGGATGAAACGCTTGTTTTTTAGTATTGTTAAGTTATTTTACTTTAAGCCTTTTAGCTTATAACACAAAACGGACATTTTCCGCAATTTCTTCAGAAAATGTCCGTCGTTTTTAATTATTCGCCGCAGAGCTCTGCATAGATTCCGATGTAGAGCTTTGCAGACTGCTTCCAGCTGAAGTCAGCCTTCATAGCACGGGTAACCAGCTTGTTCCACTCTGCCTTGTTGTAGTAATGATTCTTTGCTCTTTCGATGGATGCGAGCATATCATGGGCATTATAGGAATGGAAGGTATAGCCTGTTCCGTTTTCGTCGCCACAGTCAATGATACTGTCAGCAAGACCGCCTGTCTTACGTACTATCGGGATAGTACCATAGCGCAGAGAAATCATCTGTGCAAGACCGCAGGGCTCACTCTTACTGGGCATAAGGAACATATCCGCACCCGCATAGATTCTCTTTGCAAGATCGGGAATATATCCGCAGGTAAAGGCTACCTTATCGGGATACTTCCATCTCATCTCGTGGAAGAACTGCTCGTACTGTGCTTCGCCAGAGCCTAAAATAACTACCTTGTAGCCAAGGTTTATAATATCGTCAAATACGTACTTTACAAGATCGAAGCCCTTATGCTCAACAAGTCTTGAGATCATACCGATTACAGGCTCGTCACCCATAGGAAGTCCTACCTCTTCAAGCAGCTTTTCCTTACATACCTTCTTGCCTGCCTTGGATCTTGTATTGAAGTTTGCAGGGATAGAAGGATCGGTTGAAGGATTATACATATCGGTGTCAATGCCGTTAAGGAAGCCGCAGGTCTTGTACGCCTTATCCTGTAAAGCTCTGTCAAGACCGTGGGAGAACCAGGGATCGAAAATTTCTCTTGCATAGGTGGGAGATACTGTTGTAACCTTGTCGGAAACCTCAATAGCCGCCTTCATAAGATTTACATCTCTGTCATATTCGAGAAGAGATGCAAAGTGACGGGGAATACCGAGTACGTCCTCGAGTATTTCCATACCGTATCTGCCCTGATACTGAATATTGTGGATAGTAAACATATTCTTGATGCCCCACAGCTTGTGGTGATGCTTATAGAAAATGTTGTAGTATACGGGAATAAGAGCGCACTGCCAGTCATTGGAGTTGATAACCTGAGGCTTGAAATCAATAACCGTCAGCATTTCAAGAACTGCACGGGAGAAGAATGCATAACGCTCTGCGTCGTCATAATAGCCGTACAGACCGAAATCTCTCTTGAAATAATATTCGTTGTCAAGGAAGTAGTATGTAACGCCGTTTATCTCTGCTGTGAAAAGTCCGCAGTACTGACTGCGCCAGCCAACAGGTACGGAAAAGCTAGTTACAAAGGTCATCTGATCACGCCACTGCTGCTTTATCGTGTTCACGTAAAGGGGCAGAACAACACACGCCTCGTGTCCTTCCTCTACAAGTGCCTTAGGTAATGAGCCTGCTACGTCTGCAAGTCCGCCTGACGCCGCAACGGGCTGAGCTTCACTTGCCGCATAAAGAATCTTCATTGGTAATCCTCCTGCCTTTCAGTCGGTTTTCCGACAAAAAATTATATATTTGACTATCCGTGCTTTTTTCCGGTTTTAAAAACCTCAGGAAAGCCCAGATATTCATATTTTTATAGTATAAATATATCATATTTTCGTATCAAAATCAAGCGGAATTTGTTTTTTCCATTGATACGGCGGTAAAAATCGGAAATAATAAACAAAAAAATACGATTTGATTGTACAAACTAACAAAATATATGCATTTGACTATTGATTTTTTATCAAAATTATATTATAATTAATTTATCGGAAATTTACCTATGGTAAAACCTCTTTTAAGGAAGGAATGGAATATAGCTATGAGTTTAGAAACCATCAACAAGAACTATCAGGTTATCGACGAAAAGGTAGACGCGGTAAACACAAGTATCCGTGAGCTTACAGGAGAATTCGACAAGCTCCGTGAAAAGACTGCAGAAGCCGAAAGAATCGTTGCACAGACTGACTCTATCATCAAGTACATACAGAACGTTGCTACACAGATGACTCTGCTTGGCTTTAACGCTTCTATCGAAGCAAAGCACGTAGGCGAGGCAGGTGCAGGCTTCAACGTAATCGCACAGGAAGTAAGACAGCTTGCTGAACAGACACAGAACCAGACACAGAACGTTGAAGACGTTCTTGGCAACGTGCGTGCGGCTATCGCAAACATCGAGAAGGAAATTGCGTCAGCAGTAGAAACTCTGCAGACAAATATCGCAACAGTCAAGGAGCTCAGCGAGATCATCGCAGTAACCTCCGACGAAATAAAGCAGTTGAACTAAAACAAAAAGCAGATACCCCGTCTTAAAAAAGACGGGGTATTTTTTATAGATAGCCTCTCATATCGTCGGAGAGCTTTTCTTCAATTCCTATCAGCGCCTTGGTGAGATTTTTAGAATCCTCGTCCGCCGCCTTGTACTGATTGAGATATTTTGAAAGGGATTTTATTCCCATATTACAACCGTCGGTAATCAGGTCAGCCACCGTACTGTCGGAGGGATCAGCCATCAGCTTTGCATTGGTTTTAATATAGGACATTCCCTTTACCATCATCGGTGGATCCTTTCCGTTATCGTGGAAGCTGTCAAGCCTTGCACGGAGCTTCTTGTCAAGTCCCTTGTGTGCCGTTCTGCTTATAAGCAGACTTTCACGAAGGCTTTTATCAGTCGCATAATCCAGCACGTCGTTTATCGCAGAAACGCCCATCTGTATTCCTGCATCGCATTCACGAAGCAGCTTTATTGTATCCTGTTCTATCAATTTCCGTCATCCTTTCTATCCTTTTGCATATAGTATGCGAATAAAATAAAAAATTATTCTGAAATCCGACATTTTACGATAAATAAATTGACTTTTGAATAGTTCGGATATATAATTGATTTATATATCTTTTATTTGTATAAGGAGGCATTTATGAATTTTCTGGAAGAACGTATTTTAAGCGACGGTATCGTAAAGGAAGGAAACGTACTGAAGGTTGACAGCTTTTTAAATCACCAGATGGATATTGAATTGCTCGACAGGATAGGAGAGGAATTTTACAATCGATTCAAAGAAAAGAATATAAACAAGGTGCTTACAATAGAAGCATCCGGCATAGCCATAGCCTGCTTTGTTGCAAAATACTTTGGCGTACCGTTGGTGTTTGCAAAAAAATCAAAAAGTGTAAATATCGATGGTGATATGTACGTAGCGGAGATAGAATCCTTCACTCACAACTGCAAAAATCAGGTTATTGTATCCCAGAAATTTCTGAGCAGCAACGATCATTTACTTATAATAGACGACTTTCTTGCCAACGGCTGCGCATTGCAGGGCCTCATCTCCATAAGTGAAAATGCGGGAGCTTCTATAGAGGGTATCGGCATAGTAATCGAAAAAGGCTTCCAGATAGGCGGAAAGGTTATAAGAAATCTCGGCTATCATCTCGAATCGCTGGCAATCGTTGAGAGCATGGACGCCACCACCTCTACCGTAGTCTTCAGGGATCAGGGAGGCAACGGATAATGGGAAAGCTGAAGGAAAAATTCGCAAAGTGGAAAAGTGAGAAAAGCTCGATAAATAATATCTACACGCTGAACGGAAAGGTACCTCTTCTGAAATCCATTCCCTACGGACTACAGCACGTGCTTGCGATGTTCGTATCCAATATAACTCCCGTAATCATAGTTGCGGGCGCCTGCGGTCTCGGAGCAGCTGATACCGCAAGACTCATCCAGACGGCAATGATAATAGCAGGTATAGGCTCTCTCCTTCAGATGTTTCCTCTTTTCAGAGTCGGCTCGGGGTTGCCTATCGTTATGGGCATCAGCTTTACTTTCGTATCCACCTTTTGTATAATTGCATCGGGCGACTACGGCTACGAAACAATGCTCGGCGCAATCATAGCGGGCGGTATTTTTGAAGGTGTGCTGGGACTGTTTGCAAAATACTGGCGGAAAATAATATCTCCTATAGTTGCAGCCTGCGTAGTTACCGCTATCGGCTTCTCGCTGTTTTCAGTAGGTGCAAATTCCTTTGGTGGCGGCAACGGAGCTGTAGATTTCGGTTCCTGGGAAAACTGGTTGCTGGGTGGCGTTACTCTTATCACCTGCATAACTGTAAACATTTTTGCAAAAGGACACATAAAGCAATTATCAGTTTTATTCGGACTTATAGTGGGATAAATTCTTGCAATCTGTATTGGTAAGGTTGATTTCTCCCAACTTTCAAGCGTGGGAATAGTTTCCGCACCCTCCCTGCTACCCGCAACACCGAGATTTGACATAGGTGCTATAATATCCGTTGCAGTAATCTATCTTGTTTCTGCAACAGAAACTATCGGTGATACCTCAGCACTTGCAGGTGCTGTATTTGACAGAGAGCCTACCGACAAAGAAATTTCCGGCTCCCTTGCCTGCGACGGCTTCATCAGTGCTATTTCAGGACTTTTCGGCTGTATGCCTATAACCTCCTTCAGCCAGAATATAGGTCTTGTTGCTATGACAAAGGTAATAAACCGCTTCACCATTGCTACAGGTGCGTTGGTTATGATTATTGCAGGCTTTTTCCCTGTTATCGGAGCTGTGCTTTCCACTCTGCCCGAGGCAGTATTGGGCGGTTGTACAATAATGATGTTCGGCTCAATTGTTATAAGTGGCATTCAGATGCTGACAAAGTGCGGCTTTTCCGAAAGAAACATCACGATAGCATCTCTTTCGCTGAGTATCGGTGTAGGCTTTACACTGGTTCCCGATATATTCAGGAATTTTCCGCAGATAATACAGTCAATATTCGCACAGAACTGTGTTGCGGTTGTATTCTTACTTGCGATAATACTGAATCTTATTCTTCCAAAAGATAAGAAAGCAAAAAATAAATAATAACGGATACGCAAAATCACCACCTGATTATCAGGTGGTGATTTAAATTTATTTTTTATCAAATAATGCTCTGCGTTCGGTTGAACGACGCATCATATTTCTCATACCATCGACGTCGTCCTTTTCAAGCATTTCTTTAAGTTCTGCGAATTTATTCATAAACATATCCATCTGCTGAATAAGAACGTCCTTGTTGGCAATAAACAACTCGCTCCACATAAGGTCATTGATACGGGCTATACGGGTGAGATCACGGAAGGAGTCACCTGTAAACTTCTCCATATTTTCCTTATCGTTGCAGGTCATAAGAGTAACCGCAATGCAATGGGTAAGCTGGGAGAGAAAGCCTATCATCTCGTCATGCTCTTCGGGTGTAAGAGTCGTCACATTGGAAAAGCCTAAAAGTCTACCAAGCTCAATACAGGTCTGTATCGCTTCCGGCGTATTTTTATCGGTGGGAGTTACTATATAGTTTGCTCCCACAAACATTTTATCAGTACTGTTTTCAACGCCTGATACCTCACGACCTGCCATAGGGTGTGCGGCAACGAACTCTACGTCGGGGCGGAGCATATCCTGAATCTGATATACTATACTGCGCTTTACACCTGTAACGTCGGTTATAAGCGCACCGCTCTTGAACATACTCTGATTCTTTTCTATCCATTCCACAAAAACGTGAGGATACAGAGCGAATATTACAAGGTCTGCCTCGCCTATCATTCTTTCGTCAAGCTCGGTTGAGCCTTCATCTATAATATCTTCCCTTATTGCATAGTCGATGGAGCTTTGCTCCTTGGTTATTGCGCTGACGTGAAAGCCGAAGCGCTTTAATATCTTCGCATAGCTACCGCCGAGAAGACCAAGACCGACTATAAGGATTTTTTTACTTATATCAACTATCATACCAGTTCCACCTTTGCCCCGAGCCTTCTGATATCGTCAAAAAAGCCGGGATAACTTTTTCTGACGGCCTCCACGCCGTCAATTTCACCGCCTGTCTGCGACAGTATAACCGACATTGCCATTACTATTCTGTGATCGTTATGTCCGTCAAGCGTTACACCTTTATACCGAAGCTCCTGCTTTGGCACGGTGATTTCATCCTTTCCGATTATAAGCTCTCCGCCGAGCTTTCGCAGTTCGTCATCCATTGCCGCTCCACGATCGCTCTCTTTAGCCTTGAGTCTTTCCGTACCGGTAAAGGTTGCACCGTTCTTCATTGCGGCAAGGGCAAATAATACAGGCCCTAAATCGGGACAATCGGATATATCAAGAGTGGGTGTTCCCTTTGATATTTTATCAAAATACTCCGCATATACTCTGTCACCCTGAAGACTGTCGGATTTCAGATTATCTATTTTCACTTCTGAGCCTATATGATTAAAGGCGTCAAGGAATGCGGCGTTGGAATAATCTCCTTCTATTCTGCCCGAATATGAATGCAGCCCTGACTTACCGATTTCGATTCTGTATTCATCCGCAAAGGATACCTCTGCGCCGAAGGATTTCAGCGCTGATATAGTAAGATCTATATAGGATCTGCTCTCAAAGGGAGGAAGAATCTCGATAGAAGATTCCTTACCCAGATACAAAAGAGCAAAGATAAGTCCCGTAATAAACTGACTGCTTATATCTCCACGGACTGTGTAGCTTCCGCTTTCCAAACTTCCGCATACCGTTACAGAGCTTTTGCCCTTATCAAAGGTAAAAGCCTTTTCCCTGCAAAGCTCCTCATATACCGTGAGCGGTCTTTCAAAAAGTCGCTCGCTACCCTTAAGAGTAACGGGCTTTCCAAGACATAAAGCCAGCGGTATAAAAAAGCGGAGGGTACTGCCGCTTTCACGACATTCTAAAACGGGCGTCTGTGCCTTCATAAAGCCCTCGGGATTTACCGTTACCTTATCGCCGTCGGTTATTATTTCAGCTCCCAGCGCCTTAAGGCAATCGATACTTGCAAGAATATCCTGACTGTAATCCACGCCTGAAAGCATGCATTCTTCTCCCGAAAGCGCCGCACCGATAAGATATCTGTGCGCCATACTTTTTGAAGGTGGAGCGGATATATCACCCTTTAATCTGCAGGGCTCGAATATTGCTTTCATTTACTTCTGCCCCTCTGCTAAAAAATCTATAGCCTCAAGATAGCCGTCTGTTCCGTGTCCCGTGATAGTCTTTACACAGGCAAGACGGATATAGCTTATCTGACGGAAATCCTCTCTTTCCTCCACCTTTGAGATATGCACCTCAACCGTGGGGATGCTTACTGATTTTACAGCGTCAAGAATAGCTATACTTGTGTGGGTGTACGCCCCGGGATTTATAACTATTCCGTCGGCATTACCGTAAGCCTTCTGAATCTCGTCCACAAGGTCGCCCTCGTGGTTTGACTGATAAACCGAGACCTCTATTCCCTTTTTATCGCAATGCTCCTGAATCTTCTTTACAAGATCGGAATAGGTTTCCTTTCCGTAATGGTCAGGCTCTCTTATACCCAGCATATTAAGATTAGGTCCGTTTATAACAAGAATTTTCATCTTTTTTCTTCTTTCCTTTATCCGATTTTATTTAAGATAATCCGTGCCGAATCTCATAGCCAGCGCATCGCATAAAACGATAGCGGAGGCGGCGTCCTGCACTACTCTCGCTCTGTGTACTATAGCGGGATCGTGTCTGCCCTTCGGCTCGAGAACGGTTTCGGTCATGTTTTTAAAATCAATGGTATTCTGAGCTTTAAAGATAGTGGGAGTAGGCTTTATCGCAGTACGGAAGATTATCGGCATTCCGTTTGTGATACCGCCGTTGATACCGCCGTTGTTATTGGTCGTGCTGACTACTCTGTCCCCTTCCATTCTGAAGGGATCGTTTGCCTCGCTACCTCTCATATCGGCAATACCAAAGCCTGAACCGAATTCTATTCCCTTTACTGCAGGGATAGAGAACATCATATGAGAAAGCATACTCTCTACGCTGTCAAACCAGGGCTCACCAACGCCTGCAGGCACACCTGTAATCACAGTTTCAAGCACACCGCCTACGCTGTCCCCTTCTGTCGCCGCCTGAAGAATAGCTTTCACCATATCTTCTCCTGCCGCCTCGTCAAGAACTGCAAAGGTCTTATCGTTAAGCTCCGTTATATCTGCATTAAGATCGTTAAATTCTCTGTCTGAAACACCTGCACACCTTTTCACGTGCGTTCCGATAAGAATTCCCTTCTGCATAAGGGCGTACCTGCATATCGCACCTGCGGCAACGAGTGCGGCGGTAATGCGACCGCTGAAATGTCCGCCACCACGGGAATCCTGATAGCCGTGATATTTGCACTGTGCGGTATAGTCGGCATGAGAGGGACGGGCTACCGTCTTCATCTGTGAATAGTCGCCGCTCTGTACGTTTTCGTTGGGGATAAGGATGGTAATAGCAGTACCGGTGGTTGTTCCCGCCACTACACCGCTGACGATTTTAAATTCATCCTTTTCCTTTCTGGGAGTGGATATTTTTCCGTCAGGGCGGCGTAACGTGAGCATATGGGCAATATACTCGGTATCTACCTTTATTCCCGGTGCAAGTCCGTCAATGACTGCGCCGATATATTCTCCGTGGCTTTCTCCGAAAATAGTTACTGCCACGCTGTTTCCGAATGTGTTTTTCATTGCTTCAGACCTTCCAGACTTATTTTTGCAAGCTCTATAACTTCAAGACACTTCATCGTCTTTATTTCAAAACTGCCGACTTCCTTTACAGTCGTTACCGATACTGTATCTCCGTCCGCCTTTTTATCGTGAAATGCCGCCTTTGTGATTCTGTCCCAGTCATAATCAAGGATACGGTAAAGACTGCACTTTTCAAGCACCTTTATAACTCTTTCTCTTATTTCCTCACTACACATAGGAATCATACCCAGAGCAACGCATTCTCCATGGTAAAGCTCGGATAAGTCCTCACTGCTTTCGATTCCGTGACCTATAGTGTGACCGAAATTGAGTATCTTACGAAGTCCCGCTTCCTTTTCATCCTGCTCTACAACGTTCTTTTTTACGTTTAGGGAGCGGATGATTATTTCATCGATATTGTCTTCAATATCCTTTGTTTCAAAAATATCGAAAAGCTCCTTGTCTGACGTAAGGGACATTTTTATAGCCTCTGCAAGACCGTTTGAAATCTGTCTTGCGGGCAGGGTTTTAAGAAGCTCGGGATCGATTATGACCTTTTTCGGCTGATAGAAGGCACCGACGATATTTTTCACGCCGTCAAAGTTTATAGCCGTCTTTCCGCCGATGGAAGAATCTATCTGGGAAAGAAGCGTTGTGGGGATGTTGTAAAAGTCAATTCCTCTCATATAGGCAGATGCGGCAAAGCCTGCCAGATCGCCTACCACACCGCCGCCTACCGCAACAACACAGTCCTTTCTTGAAAAGCCGTGACGGAGCATAGCCTGAAGCAAGCTACCGAACGTTTCAAGACTCTTTGAGCCTTCGCCCATTTCTACAGTCATTATTACGGCATCCTTGCATTTTTCCGCAACTGCTTTTGCGTACTGTGCAGGAACGCCCGAATCCGTAACCACAAGAACACGTCTGTCAAGGTTAAGATGTTTATCCACGTCGGCAAGGCTTCCTCTTTTTACAAGAATGTCGTAGCTGTCCTCACCCAGATTCATACGAATGGTCATAAGTCACCTCTATATTTCAGTATGCGGTGCGAAGGTACCTGCTACCTTCAGCTTGTCGCATACTGCACCTAATTCTTCTAACATTTTCTTACCCTCATCGCTATCGGTAGAGCCGTCTATTTCCACGTAGAAATAATACTGCCAGGAGTGTTTCTTCAGCGGTCTGCTACGCAGAGCCGTCATATTGAAGCCGTATTTACCGATGATGCTGATGGCGTTTGCAAGAGAGCCTGCCTCGTTCTTTACAGTAAACATCAGTACAGAGCTTGAAAGTGAAGGTGATGCGGCTCTGGTCTTTGAAAGAACTGCAAAACGGGTAGTGTTCTCTCCGCTTTTATTTATGTTGGCTTCTAAAATCTTCAGTCCGTAAATTTCAGCAGTTTCCACGCTTGCGATTGCACCGAGGGACTTATCCTTCGACTTTGCAACCGTCCTTGCGGCAAGAGCGGTATTGTTGGATTCTTCGGTATCGAAGCCACGCATTTTTATATATTCGTGACACTGGCTGAGCGCCTGAGGATGACTTGTTACCTTCTTTACGTCCTCAATGGTAGCGTCAGGAGTGCCAAGCAGATTCTGATGGATTTCAAGCTCGTAGATCCCGTTGATGAAAAGCCCGCCTGAAAAGATAAGATCGATGGTCTGACCTACTTCACCTGCATAGCTGTTTTCGATAGGAAGCACAGCCACGTCACATTCGCCGCTTGCTACGGCGTTATAGGCAGATTTGAAATCACGGTAGGAGATTCTGTTTCCGTCGGGGAATATTCTTCCTGCCGCAATATGTGCGAAGGCACCCTCAACACCGCTATAGGCTATTTTGAGTCCGCTCTGCATACGGTACTGATACGCACGGGAGAGAGCCATGATATTTTTGAGATAGTCTATATAATAGCTCTTCAGCACATTATCCTCCACAGCGGCAAGGTTTTTCTCAATTACCGCATCCTCACGCTTCTGATCAAGGATAGGGAGTCCGTATTCCTTTTTATGCTCGTATACCATCTCGGCGGCTCTCATTCTTTCCACAAACAGCTTTGCCATCTGCTCGTCCACCGAGTTTATTATCTTTCTTGCCTCTTCCAGCTTGTTACCCATCGTTACACTTCCTTAAATCAAAGTTTATCTGCAATATCGAGAATGAGCTTTTCTATCTTTTCCCAACCAAGACAGGGGTCTGTGATTGACTTACCGAAGACATGCTCGCCGATGCCCTGCGCACCATCCTCGATGTAGCTTTCGATCATAAGTCCCTTTACCAGCTTCTTGATATCGGAATTCTGATTGCGGCTGTGTACGATATCCTTTGCGATACGTACCTGTTCAAGATACTGCTTACCGGAGTTGTTGTGGTTTGTATCTACGATAACGGAGGGATTTACAAGATTTGATTTTTCGTAAAGCTCTCTTACCTTGAGAAGATCCTCGTAGTGGTAGTTGGAAGCGCTCTTTCCTGCATAGTCAACGTAACCACGGAGAATAGCGTGAGAATAGGGGTTACCATCGCTGGTTACCTCCCAGCCTCTGTAAATGAAGGTGTGGCTTGACTGCGCCGCTACAATGGAGTTCATCATTACGCTGAGGTCGCCACCTGTGGGGTTCTTCATACC
>JAFQUH010000033.1 GCA_017408635.1 Ruminiclostridium sp.
ACCGTAACAAGCTACAAGGTGCCCGGACTTGCCGCTGACACAACCTACAAATTCCGTGCGGTAGCCTATATGACAAGTGGCGGAAAAACGACCTTCAGCAAGTATTCAAAAGCGCTGGCAATATCCACCGCTCCTGCACAGACACAGGGCTTTGCGATAACAGGCAGAGGCAGTGACTTTTTAACTATCTCCTGGACAAAGAATGCAGGCGCTACAGGCTATATCATTCAGGAACAGCAGTACGGTCTGTGGAAGAACGTTGTCAATATCAAGAACGCTTCTACCACCTCCTACAAGATAACGGGACTTCAGCCCAACTCCTTCCACCGCTACAGAATGGTAGCCTATAAGACAGACGGAAACGGCACGACCTACGGCAAATACACAGGCTCTGCACCCGGCTACACCGCTCCTGCAATGGTAACAGGCTTTACAGGGGTAGCTTCTACAGACGGAAGCGCAACCTTAACCTGGAACAAGGTGGATTCTGCAAAGGGTTATATAATCGACATCTACAGAGATGGAAGCTGGAACCAGCTTGTAAAGCTGAATCTCAACACCACTACCACCTACAAGGCTACAGGTCTTAAGGACGGCGTTCTTTATAAATTCAGAATCAAGAGCTATGCTACAAACGGCACTCTTACAATAAACAGCACCTATAGCTCCGCTATAGCGGTAACAGGTAGCGACTTCAGCGTTGCTAACCTTACTATGACAAACCGTGGCACAGATTTTATCTCTGTAAAATGGGACAAGAACGATAAGGCAGAGGGCTATATGGTATATATCTACGACGGCTCTTCCTGGAAGTGCGTAAAGACTCTTACCTCCGCCTCCTCGGTATCTCATAAGATTACGGGACTTACAAGTGCAAAGGCGTACAAGGTTACCGTAAAGGCTTATAAAACGGTAAACGGCGTAAGACAGGTATCAGGTGCGACACCTATTTCTGTAACGACGTTATAAAAGAATATTTATATGAAGCGTACTCCGCATTGCAAACGGAGTACGCTTTTTTTACGCATTTCCTTCGTATACTTATGGCAGCAGAATTTTTAAGTAAATTAACCTGTAACCGATGTAACAAGTTACATTTATAAATTAGCTAAAAAACTTATGTAACAAAGCTCGATTCCGTTACATTTTGGTGTAACTGCATCAAACGAGGTGTTTTTTATTATATGTTATTGCTGAAATTAAGATTTGCTAATTGACATTAAGTAATTTTGTGCTATAATGTTAAGTGAAAGCGGATAGTAATTTACTTAACATTAAGTAATACGTTTTAAAATTTAAACCAGACACGGAGGAAACACAATGAAACTTAAAAGAATCATCGCAGGAATACTCGCAGTAAGCACAGTATTCATGGTGACTGCTTGTCAGGATCAGGGTACATCATCCAAGACTGACACTTCATCAAAGACAGAAAACTCTTCTACAACTGAAGAATCAAAGAACGACGAGTCAAAGAACGACGAATCCAAGACAGAGGGCGAAAAGCTCACTCTCAAGGTACTGACACACCGTACAGACCGCAAGGAAGACGGCTCTCTTGAAAAGATGACAGAAGCCTTTGAAGAAAAGTTCAACTGCACAGTTGAATATCAGGCGTTCAAGGATTACGCAGGTGACGTTTCTACAATGATGAGCACTACAAGCTACGGCGACGTACTTATGATTCCCGACACAGTAAAGATTGCAGAGCTTGGCAACTTCTTTGAACCCCTCGGCTCTTACGACGAGCTTAAGGAAACTTATATGTGGGCAGATCAGAAGATGTACGATGGTACAGTTTACGGTCTTGCACACCTCGGTTCTGTTAGCGGCGGTATCTGCTACAACAAGAAGGTATGGGAAGCCGCAGGCATCACAACCGCTCCCAAGACCGCAGAAGAATTCATCAACGCATTAAAGCAGATTGAGGAAAAGACAGACGCTATTCCTTATTATACAAACTACAAGGATGCTTCCTGGACAGCTTCACAGTGGTGCTCACTGGTAATGTCTGCATCAGGTAATGCAAACTACGAAACAGATAAGCTCACAAAGAAGGAAGATCTCTTCATCGAAGGTGACGCTTACTACAACGTATTCAAGTTAATGTACGATATCTATTCTGATTCCAAGCTCATCGAGGGCGACCCCATGGGTACAGACTGGGAAGGCTCCAAGCTCATGATCGCAAAGGGCGAAATCGCTACAATGACAATGGGCTCCTGGGCAGTTTCACAGTTCAAGCAGATTGCTTCTGAAAACGGCTTAAACCCCGATGATATCGGTTATATGCCCGCTCCCTTCACTGCAAAGGACGGCAAGCAGTATGCACAGCTCGCAGCAGACTACTGCATGGGCGTAAACAAGAACAGTGCCGCTGACGTTAAGGAACTCGGCAAGAAGTACATCGAATGGTTCATCAAGGACTCCGGCTTCTCCGAATCCGAACAGAGCGTAAACGCTCTTAAGGGCAGCAAGCTCCCCGGCTACCTCTCTGCATTTGAAGGTTGCGAATACTTCACAGCTGCTACTGCTCCCGAAGGTCTTACAGGCGTATGGAATGCTATCGACAACGATTCTGAAGTTGGTATCTGGGCAGGCGACTCCGCAAACTTCAAGCTCAGAATGGCTGAAGCTGCATTTGCAGGCGAAGGCGACGCAGGCTTCAAGACAATCATCGACGAAATGAACTCCAAGTGGAATGCAACAAGAGATGCTAACGAAGCTCTCAAGACATACCTTGCAGGCTGATTAATCTGATATGATATAACCGCAAAGGATAACGGAAAGCACTCATAAATCACCTTTCACATCCCAATATGGTAGATCATCTCTTAAATGGCATTTCCTTATTCTTTGTCGGTTATTACATATATTAAAACTGCTAACGTATTTTCTTCATAGATACTCCAATCACAAAAGCCAATTCGGAGAGGGTAACCTTTCCGAATTAGCTTTATAAAAGGAAAAGTTATTATGAACAAGACAAAAACCAGACGCACCCTTTTAGAGTGGGTGAAAAGCTACACAGGACAGAAATACCTTACAACCTTTCTGTTTTTGCTGGTCCCTGTGGCATTACTTATTCTTTTTACGGTAATACCCGCCTTCAATATGATACTGTTCAGCTTTCAGGAAAGAGATGAGCTGGGACTGAGCGCAAGGTGGATAGGCTTTGATAACTACAAGACCTTATTCACCGATATGACCTATCTCAAGACCTTTATAAACAGTATCTATTACTTTGTAGGCTCCTTTGTACAGCTCGCCCTTGCCCTTTTTATAGCTACGCTTCTTTGCTCAAAGATAAAATTCGCAGGAGTGTTCAAGGGCTTTATATTCTTCCCCTATCTTATGAACGGTGTAGCGGTGGCGCTTATCTTCCAGAGATTCTTCAAGGTGGATGACGGCGGTACCTTAAACTCCATTTTAGCCCTTTTCGGCTCTGATCCGATAAACTGGCTGACCAACAAAAGTCTTAACAACTGGTGCCTTGTATTCTCGTCGATATGGCGATATATAGGCTTTGATATACTTATGTTCATCGGCGCTATACAGTCTATTTCTCCCGACATTTACGAGGCGGCGGAGATTGACGGCGCTAACGCATGGCAACGCTTCTGGCGTATCGTTTTCCCGAGCATAAGACCGATAGTGGCATTACAGCTTATCCTTTCCATCAAGGGCGCAACCTCGGTATTCGAGATCCCCTACGTTATAACGGGAGGTAAATTCGACACCAGCACCTTCGTTATAAAAACCCAGGAGGTAGGCTTTACCTTCCACAAGGTCGGACTTGCATCCGCCATGGCGGTAGTACTGCTGCTTATAATTATAGTGATAACCATTATCCAGAAGCTATTCTTCAAGGAAGAAAGGTAGGTGCAGTATGGAAGAAAAAAAGACAGATCTGCATAAATATGCCTTTAAGGAAACCCCTAAATTCGTAAGAGTATTCTTTACTGTTATGAAATATCTGATACTGATATCCGCCTGCCTTATAGTAGTTATTCCGCTGGTGGTGGTAATATTAGGCTCGCTCAAAACTCACGCCGATTTTCTTGAGTCCGGTGCTTTCGATTTACCCAAAACTCTGCACTTTGAGAATTTCAGAATAGCCTTTGAGGACGGTAAGGTAATGCAGGGACTTATAAATACCGCAATTATCCTTGTGGTATCCTGTGCAGGTACTATCGTAACGGGTACTATGACCGCCTTCGTGGTACAGCGCTTCAATATGCTCTTTACCAGATTTATAAAGACAGTATTTTTAGGCGTTGCTCTTTTACCCGGTATTTCAATGCAGGTAACGGTATTCCAGATAGTGCATATGCTTGGTATATACGATACTCTTGCCGCACCGATAATCCTCTACATCGGTACTGATATCATTTCAATCTACATATTCATACAGTTCTTAAACAACATATCGGTATCCCTTGACGAGAGTGCGATTCTTGACGGCTGTTCCTATCCGAGAGTATACTTCAGTATAATACTCCCTATGCTCCGCCCCGCTATAGCTACCGTGCTTGTTATTAAGCTCGTAAGCATCTATAACGACTTCTACACGGCAAAGCTCTATATGCCCAGCGACGGACTTGAGGTAGTATCAACTGCACTTTATCGGTTTATAGGACCGCTCGGCTCCAAGTGGGAAATTATCTTTGCAGGTATCATTATCTGTATAATCCCCACACTTATAATCTTCCTTTCAATGCAGAAATCCATTTATTCAAATCTGGTTTCAGGCGCAGTAAAGGAATAATAAAGACATCTTCTCCAAACATCTCCATATATAAAAAGAACGCAGTCTTACGATTGCGTTCTTTTTATATTCAGAAAAATCCCGTCTGCTCATACTTTTCAGGGAACTCATTAAGATAATTAAAGCACTCCTTTACGTCACTTATAATGCCGTGCTTTTTACATTCGCCATAAAACATTTCCATCAGCCTTTTATTATTGTCACTTAAAAGCTCGTAGGCGTTGCCGTATTTTCTGATATATTTCTCCTTTAACCCGGGGAAATGCTTATCAAGAGCGGCGTAGAAATATTCCCTGTCCCCTTCACGAAGCGTTACTCCCATATTAAAGCAGATGATTCCTTTAACCTCTGCTTTGATACAGTAATCAAGAATTCCACGGATATTTTCTTCGGTATCGTTTATAAAGGGGAGTATGGGAGAAAGCCATACCACAGTAGGAATACCGTGCTCCTTCAGAGTCATAAGAGCCTCAAAGCGCTCCCTTGTGGTGCTGACAGACGGCTCTAGAATGCGGCACAAGTCCTCGTCATAGGTGGTGAGAGTCATCTGCACCACGCATTTTGATTTTTCGTTTATGCTTTTTAAAAGCTCCAGATCCCGAAGCACCCTTGCAGATTTTGTCTGAATGGCAAGTCCGAAGCCGTATTTATCGATAAGCTCTATACATTTTCTTGTAAGCCCCAGCTTTTCTTCGCAATGCATATAAGGATCGCACATTGCTCCCGTGCCTATCATACAGTATTTTCTCTTGCTTTTCAGCGCCCTTTCAAGAAGCTCGGGGGCGTTCTGCTTTACTTCGATATCCTCAAAATCGTGGGTAAAGCCATAGCATACGCTACGACTGTCGCAATAGATACACCCGTGAGTACAGCCACGGTAAATATTCATTCCGTTGTGCGCCGACAATATTCCTTTGGCGTTTACAAAATGCATAGCATCACCCCTCTTTATTTAAAGTTTATCACATATCGGGCAGTTTTTCAAGATTTCCTCAAATTTCTTGACAGAAAGCAGAAAATATGACATAATATTAGTAACAGAAAATCAAGGAGGCAATAAAATGCTTAAAAATAAGGTAGCAATAATCACAGGTGGCACAAGAGGTATCGGCTATGCCGTGGCAGAGCTTTTTCTCGAAAACGGAGCAAAGGTGGCAGTTTTAGGCTCAAGAGCGGAAACTGTAGACAAGGCGGTAGCAAGCCTTTCGGAAAAATTCGGTGCAGAAAATATAGCGGGCTATTATCCCGATCTTACCGAATACAATGCCGTTGAAGAGATGGTAAAGGCGGTAAAGGAAAAGTTCGGCAGGATTGATATTCTTATAAACAATGCAGGTATCAGCGCAAGAGAGCCTATTGAAGCGTATGAGCCCGACGCCTTCAAGAATATAATGGATTTAAACGTAACCGCAGTATTCAACGGCTGTAAGGCGGTAGTTCCCTTTATGAAGGAGAACGGCGGCGGTTGTATCATAAACACAAGCTCTATGGTAGCAAAGGAAGGTCAGGTAAGCGGCGTTGGTTATCCCACATCAAAGTTTGCGGTAAACGGACTTACGATAAGCCTTTCAAGAGAGCTTGGCAAGTATAACATCCGTGTCAATGCGGTAGCTCCCGGCGTTACAAGAACTGACATGGTAGCCGCACTCCCTGAAGAAATGGTTGCCCGTGTTGCCGCTAATATCCCTATGGGCAGAGTCGGCGAGCCCTCTGAAGTGGCAAACTGCTTCTTATTCCTCGCAAGTGATATGGCAAGCTACGTTTCAGGTACTGTGCTGAACGTAGATGGTGCGACGGTGAATTAAATTGGATTTATAAAAAATTATCGGGCGAACATTGTTCGCCCGAAATTTTTATTGAATTTTAAGAATAGAACGGGGCGTCGAGGACATGCCCTGAAGGGCGCCGCAATTCTGCTCGTCGCCCCCTACCATGATATCCTGGATTTTACGCCTTGTCGATTTCGTCTAACAGAATCTTACGGAGTACCTGAGGATCGCAGTTCATACCCTGAAGGGTGTAATTGTGATGTGTTCTCCCGAAGACTTGCGTCACGCCTTGTCTATTTCTTCTAATAAAATCTTGCGAAGAACCTGAGGATCACAATTACCTTTGAGTGTCTTCATACACTTACCGAAGAGAGCCATAAGAGCCTTTTCCTTACCGCCCTTGTAGTCTGCAACAGACTTGGGATCAGCGGCTACGATTTCCTTTATAACCTTTTCGATATTAGCAGTATCGTTGGATACGATGAAGTTATTCTCTGTAGCGTACTTTTCAGGATCAATGGTTTCTTCATCCATAACAAGAAGAATCTTCTTTGCGTTACCTCTTGTTACCTTGCTTTCCATAACGAGCTTTATGAGCTTGCCTAAAGCCGTACCGTCAACCTTCAGCTGATCCATTGTACTGCCCTTCTTGTTGAGCATATTCATACAGTCGGAGATAAGCCAGTTAGCAACCTCCTTGGCTTCGCCGCATTCCTTATATGCCGCCTCGAAGCAATCGCAGAAGGCTCTTGACTGGGTGATTAAATCAGCGTCGTATTCAGAAAGTCCGAGTTCATCAATGAATCTAGCCTTCTTTACCTCGGGGAATTCAGGGAGAGATGCCTTGATACTGTCAAACCATTCGTCATCGATTACGATAGGCATTACGTTAGGATCGGGGAAGTAACGGTAATCGCCCGCTGTTTCCTTGCTTCTCATAGCGTAGCTCTTGCCCTTTACGTCGTCCCAACGGCGTGTTTCCTGAACAAGCTCCTCTGTGCCGTTTTCAAGAGCATCGATGTGTCTTGCTACTTCATATTCAATAGCTCTTGTGATAGCGGAGATGGAGTTCATGTTCTTCATCTCGGTACGTACACCGAGCTTTGTTTCGCCTTCTTCACGGATTGAAAGGTTTACGTCGCAACGCATAGAGCCCTGCTCCATACGGCACTGGGAAACCTTCGCAAAGCGGAGGAGTGAACGGAGTCTTTCAAGATAAGCTACAACCTCTTCTGCGCTTGAAAAGTCAGGCTGGCTTACGATTTCGATAAGGGGAACGCTGGTTCTGTTATAGTCAACGAGGGAGGTATCTGTCCAGTCATCGTGAACGAGCTTACCTGCGTCCTCTTCCATATGGATCTGCTTGATTCTGATATCCTTTTCGCCCTTGGAGGTCTGGATTCTGACTTTTCCGTTTACACAGATAGGTGCAAACCACTGGGTAGTCTGATAAGAGCAAGGAAGGTCAGGATAGTAATAGTTCTTCTTGTCAAAGGTTGTTGTTCTGTTGATTTCGCAGTTTAACATCATACCTGCAGTCATACCAAGGTCAACAACTCTCTTGTTGGTAACGGGTAACATACCGGGCATACCGCAACAAGCAGGGCATACGTGGTCGTTCTGCTCGCCGCCGAATTCTGCGGAGCAGGAACAGAAAATCTTTGACTTGGTCGCAAGCTCGATATGAACCTCAAGACCGATGACGGTTTCGTACTTCTTCATATTACTTGCCCTCCTTTATAGTCTTTACTGCATCCATAAGTGCGCTGTCGGAGAACGCCTTACCGATAAGCTGAACACCACCGCCTACCACCGCAGGAAGACCTGTAATGGTTGCAGGTGCAGTATAGAGGTTTTCATCAAAGGCAAGATACATATTTGCATCTGTGTCAGCCTTTGTAAATGCTTTCTTTGAGCTTGCAGGGAGCATTACCGCATCATATTCTGCGAATATTTCAGCAAACTTTTCCGCAATAACTCTTCTTATTCTCATAGCCTTATCGTAAAAGCTCATATAGTTATCTGTGGATAACACATCGGAGCCGTAGATTATCATAGTCTTTAAAAGCTCGCCGAAGGCTTCTGTACGGCTGTTTGTGTACAGTTCTTCTATTGTAGTGTAGTTTTCACTTCTGTAGCCGTACTTTACGCCGTCAAAACGGGATACGTTGTTGCAAAGCTCTGCGCTCATAAGAATGTTCCATGCCGCCTTTGCCTTTGTCAGTATCTCATCATCGATTTCAGCAACCTCTACGCCGTTATCGGAAAGTATCTTCTTTGCCGCTTCAATATCAGCCTTTACACTATCATCGGCAGAGGCTGTGATTGACTTTGCAATAGCTACCTTCTTTACCGCCTTTTCAGTAGTTAAAATCTTTTCGCACTGGGAGTCTGAAAGGCTTGTGCCGTCCTTGTCATCGTGACCTGCAATAGCGGTAAGAACTGCCTTTGCATCAGCTACAGTCTTTGCCATAACGCCTACGGTTTCGCCTGAGCAAGCACTTGATACAGTACCGAAACGGGAAACTGTGCCGTAGGTGGGCTTTACGAATATAAGGTCGCTTACAGCCGCCGCTCTTCTGGGTGCGCCGTTTACGTCAAAGCAGAGAACTGCCTTTGCTTCCTTTGCAATTTCTGCACTTGCACTGAGTAATGTGCCGTTGTCGTCTGTTACTGCGCCTTCATATGAGGTTTCGCCAAGAAGGTCAACTGCCATTTCGCCGACATTTGCCTTGCCTGCTATTTCGTAGCCAGCTTCAGTGAGCTTTGTAACTACCTCTGCATCGAAAAGGCTCATATATCCGTCAAGCATTTTTGAGCCTGCGGTTGTAGGCATAGCCTTTGTCAAGAACATATCGTCAAGGGCAACGGCATTTGTCATAGCGCAATCACTTTTTGTTAAATATAATTTCATAGTATGACTTCCTTTCTGCCCTTATTCTACAAGTCTGGGTACCTGCCAGTAGCCTTCGCTGGTAGCAGGTGCGCCCTTCTGTAAATCTTCACGGGAATATATCTTCTTTGCCTCGTCTTCTCTTACTACAGTCATAATAGGCATAACGTGTACCATTCTTTCTACGTTTTCCGTATCAACCGCATCAAGAGCCTTTTTTTCTTCCAGCTGCTTGTCGTAGAATTTAAGGAATGCATCTCTTTCTTCGTCTGTGAGAGAAAGCTGATCAAACTTTTCAAGCAGTATTAAGGTTTCTCTTTCCATAAAACAAATTCCTTTCTGTGAAACTTGGTATAATTAATCTCTTACCTTGATGTGAACTTCTCTTAACTGCTGTTCCGTTACATCTCCGGGTGCGCCCATCATTAAGTCCTGGGCGTTGCCGTTTAAGGGGAATGCGATAACGTCACGGATTGTTTCTTCTTCAGCAATAAGCATTATCATTCTGTCAACACCGGGTGCCATACCTGCGTGAGGAGGTGCACCGAAGGAGAATGCAGTATAGAGTGCGCCGAACTTTGCCTTTACGTCTTCTTCGCCGTAGCCTGCAATCTCGAATGCCTTCTTCATAATTTCGGGGTTGTGGTTTCTTACCGCACCTGAGGATAATTCTACGCCGTTACATACGATATCATACTGATATGCGAATATCTCGAGAGGATTCTTATTGAGAAGTGCGTCCATACCGCCCTGGGGCATAGAGAAGGGGTTGTGTGTAAAGTCAATCTTGTTTGTTTCGCTGTTAAGCTCGTACATGGGGAAATCCACGATAAAGCAGAATTCAAACTTATCCTTGTTGATGATATCGAGAGTTTCACCAAGCCAGGTTCTGATTTCACCTGAAAGTCTGTCAACAACTGCGGGAGCGTCACAGATGAAGAATACTGTTTCGCCATCCTTGATGCCTGTGATGTTGATAAGCTCTGTCTTCTGCTCGTCAGATAAGAACTTTGCGATAGGTCCCTTGTATTCGTTGCCGTTTAAGGTGAGGTAACCAAGTCCCTTCATACCGATGCTGGTAGCAAACTTCAAGCTGTCCTCAAAGAACTTCTTTGATCTGCCTGCACAGTCAGCCACGATACCACGAACGGGCTTGCCCTTGAATAAGGGGAATTCTACGTGGGAGAAGAATTCTGTAAGATCGTTTATAATAAGGGGGTTACGAAGGTCAGGCTTATCTGTACCGTACTTAAGCATTGATTCATAATAAGGAATACGCTTGAAGGGTGCGGGAGAGATTTCCTTTGTTGTGAACTTCTTGAAGGTGTTGTAGATAACCTTTTCAGCAACCTCGAATACGTCCTCCTGAGTAGCGAATGCCATTTCAAAGTCAAGCTGATAGAATTCTCCGGGAGAACGGTCCTGTCTTGCGTCCTCATCTCTGAAGCAGGGAGCAATCTGGAAGTAACGGTCAAAGCCACTTGCCATTAAAAGCTGCTTGAACTGCTGGGGAGCCTGGGGAAGTGCATAGAACTTACCCTTGTGCTTTCTGCTGGGTACTAAATAGTCACGAGCGCCCTCGGGAGAGGAAGCGGTAAGGATAGGAGTCTGAATCTCCATAAAGCCCATTTCTTCCATCTGGCTACGAAGGTAGCTTAAAATCTTTGAACGAAGAACGATATTATTGTGAATCTTCTGGTTTCTTAAATCCAGGAAGCGGTACTTCAGTCTTAAATCCTCACGGATTGTTGTAGAAGAGGAAATATCGAAGGGAAGTCCCATCTGGCAGGGGCCTAAAATTTCAAGGCTGTCTGCCTTTACCTCTACCATACCTGTTTCAATCTTTGTGTTGATTGTTTCTTCATCTCTCTTTGTAACTTCACCGCTTATCTTAATAACGGTTTCCTTGGATACGTCCTTTAAAAGAGAGTCGTCGGACAGTACCACCTGGGTAATGCCGTAGTGGTCACGAAGGTCAACGAAGATTACGCCGCCGTGGTCACGGATAGTATCTACCCAGCCTGCAATAGTAACCTTTTCGCCGATGTGGTTTAAATTAAGGTCGTTACAAGTGTGTGTTCTTAACATAGTTTTTGCTCCTTTTCAAAATATATTTATCGTTATCGGGTGCAGGTCAAAAACAAAAAAGACGCCTGCCGCCCACATGGGACGAAAGACATCTTCCGCGATACCACCCAAATTGATTGTTTCCAATCCTCTCAAAAAGTCGTTTCGTGACCTGACGTGCGGTTCTACTTACAGAAAATCTGCTTTCTTCCGCAGGCTACGGAGTGTTCTTCACTTAATATCCTGCTGCCGCACTCTCACCTACTGCGACTCTCTTTGAGCGGTGTTACCAGCTACTCTCTCCATCTACGCCATAATTTTTATTTCGGGTAAAGTATATCACATTTTTACCGCTGTGTCAATATATTTTTACGCATTTTTTAAGGGAATATTACGATTTTTTGTAAAAATTCCGCTTATTCCTCATACGCTTCCACAGGGAAGGCTCCGCCCGAGTAAAGCTGATAATATTCCTCTTTATCGCAGTCATACATCAGCACAGGGATAACGCCGCTATCAAGCACCGAGCCGTCTATATAATAGTGGCTTTGTCCGTCGTAGTATATATCGTGAAAACGGGAATTTTCAGCAACTACCGCAGTACCGACGTGACCTGCTATGATATCCATGCAAAAGCTTCCCCTCTGGGCAGGGAATTTGTCGGTATAGGTATAATCGTCGGTGGTTTCCTCCCATAGCTCGCCGTCCTCCTCGCATACTCCCGCATGAACGAAAATCTGCGTATCGGTGGTATAATAGCGGGGCAGGTCGCACATCCATTGTATATACCTGTCCTCTCTTGCTTCGTCGTAATCCGTTTCATCATCAGATTCAGCAATACGCCATCTGCCGTCAGTAACCATCTCCTCGTGATTTCCCATAAGCGCTATTACCTTATCCTCGCCGTACCTTCTCTGCAGGGATATTATGCGGTCGAGCACCGAATAACTGTCATAGCCGTGGATATAGTCACCGCAGAGGATCAGCATATTATCCCCAGATAAATCAATAAGGGATAACGCCTCGTCAAACTCGGCAATACAGCCGTGAATATCGCTCATTGCGTAAATTTTCATAAAATTCCCCCTTGTATATAATAGAGTGTCCCCAAAAAGACGGATTTTCATTATAACACCACGGCTACCGTTTGTCAACATAAAATCTGAAATTTTTCTATATATTTTCAGCATTTTCCCGATAGCCTCCGTTTAATCGTTTTCACGATAAAACCGCCCTTTTCTTTATTTCAATATCACCAAAAATCGCATTGTAATTTAGTTACATTTCACATTGACAAAATATGCAAAATGTTCTATAATAATAACGATATTACACTTTATTACAGGGTGTACGAGGAGGTAAATATGACCAATATAACTTTAATAACAGGCGGTGCGGCAAGCGGTAAGACCAGATGGGCTTTGTCCTTCTTCAAGAACTGCGATAACGTGCTTATTGTAAACACAGGCAGACAGCTTACCGAGGAAACCGTCAACAGAGTAAATTACATCTGCAAGACCAACGGAGTTGACTGGGTAATTATGAACGACGTAAAATCCCCCTGCGACGTGGTAAAGGATCACAAGTTCTACATATTCGACAGTCTTGCCTCCTACACGTCAAACGTAATCAACGAGGTATGTCCCGACGTCAACAACATCACTCCCGAGCAGCAGGAAACTGTACGCAGAACGGTCGTTGACAACGTTATCGAGATGATGCAGAGAGTAGAAAAGCTCAACGGCGCACTTGTTATCATCACCATCGAGCCGGGCTTCTCGGTATGCCCCAAGGATAAGGATCAGATTCTGTTCAGACAGATTCTCGGTGCAGTAAACCAGCGTATAGCAAATACCGCTTCAGAGGTTTATATGTCTGCAAGTGGTATTCAGTTCAAAATAAAGTAATGAAGGGACAGGTAACAGACTATGAGTATCGATAAGTTAATAGAATTCGCAAGAAGCAAGAACGCTTCGGATATACATCTTACTGTAGGCGCACCTACAGCTATAAGAATCAACGGCAAGCTGATGCGCTTTTCAGGTATGGATGACAGCCTTGTAAACAAGACTATCCTTTCCATGCTTTCAGCAGATCAGGAAAGAAAGCTGGGCGACGGCGACGACATCGACTTCTCCTTCTCCACAGAAAGCGGAGCAAGACAGAGAGTCAACGTATTCCGTCAGAGTGGTAAGCTGGCGGCAAGTATCCGTCTTTTAAACGAAACTATCCCTTCCTTCCAGGATATCGGACTTCCTAACTACGTTACCGATATGCTGACCGCACTTAAAGGTCTTATCCTTGTAACAGGTGCTACAGGTAGCGGTAAGTCCACAACTCTCGCTACAATGGTTGACTATATAAACGAGCACCGTCAGTGCCACATCCTCACCATCGAGGATCCTGTAGAATACCGCTACACTCCCAAGGCGGCTACAATCCGTCAGCGTGAGATCGGCACAGACGTAAAGGGCTTCAACTACGCTTTAAGAAGTGCCCTTCATGAAAACCCCGACGTTATCCTTGTCGGCGAAATGCGTGACTACGAAACCATAAAGCTCGCTCTTACAGCGGCAGAAACAGGTCACCTCGTTCTTGCAACTCTTCACACAACCGGTGCTATCCAGACTATCAACAGAATTATCGACGCCTTCCCCAACGAAGAACAGAACCAGGTAAGACTCCAGCTCTCCTTCTCCTTAAACGGCGTTATCTCCCAGTGCCTTATGCCTATGCCTGAGGACAGAGGCAGAGTTGCGGCATTCGAGATACTCCGCAACACAGAAGCGGCTGCCAACCTCATCCGCTCCGAAAAGGTATTCCAGCTTCGTACAGTTATGCAGGCAGGCTCAAAGGCAGGTATGGTAACCCTCAACGAAAGCCTCAAGCGTCTGCACCTCGAAGGTAAGATCTCCAAGGAAACTGCTATGGAATATACCGACGATAAGGCAGAATTAGCTTCTCTTATCTGATAGGATTAAATTCAATCAAAATTACACCGCCCGATTTCGCAGGAAATCGGGCGGTTTTTTGAACAAAAAGCGGTGCATCCCTTAACAGGATGCACCGCCTCAGACTGAAGACAAACTCACGCACCGCAAAAATGCGCAAAATTTTGTACTTATCTTGCGAGCATATAAAAACGGTGATGCAAAAGTTTAGGGAAGCCGAAAACGGCTTCCCTAAAGCATTTTTGCTTACTTCGTCACCTGACGCCTACCGTACCTTATGCGAACACTTTGTTGTGCATCGTCGTGATGCACTTTTGGTGTTCGCTTTACGGCATCC
>JAFQUH010000034.1 GCA_017408635.1 Ruminiclostridium sp.
CCCCTCACAATCAAAATCAAGGAGAGCGTCTATGACTGAAAAAATGCCTTTCTGGTCATGCCTTGTACCCGTCAGTGGTGACGGAGTGATCACGATAGTTAGGAAGATTTGTCGTCCTATAACTATCATATGGCTTGCGATAGTTCTCTTTATGTTAAAGGGAGAATACGAAAAGCCAAAGCCTGATACGGTGCTTATAAAAAACGTTTCTCTTGTGGATAGCTTCGCTATAGAAGAGCCCAAGATAACTACGACAGAAAAAAATAAAGGCGTTACCATCCTTCCCCAGTACAAGGAATGGTATGAGCGCAATAACGATATGATAGGCTGGATAAAGATTGACGGCACGGCGATAGATTATCCCGTAATGCAGGTCAAGGGCTTTGACGGCAAGATAGATTATCAGTATATCTTAAAACAGAATATGGTGTATCTGGAGAGTGATTTTGACGGAAATTACAGCTTTGCAGGTTGTATAACCGCCGACTACAGAGCCGTATTCGATAAAAATAAGCGTCCTGCCAACGCCCTTATCTACGGACATAATCTGCTTAACGGCACCTATTTTCACGACGTGAGATACTATGATATACCCGTATATGGCAGAGAATTCTACGATGAGCATCCGACTATACAGTTCGATACCCTTTACGAAAAGGGTACGTATAAGATTTTTGCCGTTATGGAGCAGAATACAGACAGTACCGAGGGCAAGGTATTTTTCTATGACAGAGTGTATAAATTCGACAATCAGAAGCAGTTCAACGATCACTATGCACAGGTGCTGGACAGAAGCTTTCTCTACAATCCCGAGGTGGATTTAAAATACGGTGACGAGGTAATAGTATTGTCTACCTGCACCTTCCCCTTCGGAAAATCCATAAGCCTTCGACTTGTGGTATATGCAAGAAGAGTAAGAGAGGGCGAGGATCCTACGGTAGACGTAAGCAAGACTATAATAAACGAAGATCCCCTCTATTACGACTATTACTATAAGGTAATGGGCGGTAAATGGGGCGGCAGAAAGTGGGATCCCGCACTTATTCAGGGCTTTAAGGTGAAAAAAGACTGATAAATAAAGCTATAAAGGATGGTACATTATAATGCCTGATTATAAATCTGTAATGGTAAGCACAAAAAAGAAAAAGAAGAAAAAGCAGAATCCCTTTCTGGCTTTTCTTCAGGGACTTATCCCCTGGAAGGGAGATAGCGTAGGCGAAATTATCCGTAAGATAGTTTTCCTGGTTTCTATAATTGCGCTGTGTGTTGCCGTGGTGATAATTGCGGATACATATATATTCAAGCCTGTGCGTGACAAGGTGGAATATGACAGTAATATTTTAGAGCTTTATAATAAAGAGCCTACCAAGGAGGATATAGAAGCTCTTCCCGAAAAGGCTATAAATGTGGAATATGCCACCTTCTACGGTGAAAACTCTGATTTTGTAGGCTGGATAACCATAAAGGATACCAACATAAATTACCCCGTAGTTCAGGGCAAGGATAATGACGAGTATCTCTATGCTGATTTCAGAGGTAATTACAACAAGAACGGCACTATCTTCGCAGACTATGAAAACCGCTTTAAATCCAACGGTGATATGTCTGCCAACACTATCCTCTACGGACATAATCTCCGTACAGAAAACTACTTTACCGACGTTACCGAATACAGAAGAATAGACCTTAACAAGAGCCTTGACTTTTTAAAGGCACATCCCGTTATCGAGTTCAATACCCTTTTTGAAAAGGCAAAGTACAAGATATTCTCCGTTATGATACTCAATACTACGGAGGATTACGGTGACGTATTCCGCTATACACAGATGCTGGATTTCCCCAGCAAGACGGCTTTCAATAATTTTGCGGCTGAATGCCTTGACAGAAGTGATTTCTTCACAGGCGTAGATATAAAGTATGGCGACGAGTTTTTAACGCTCTCCACCTGCGAATTTGAAAGTATGCTCTACGATATGCGAATAGTTGTAGTAGCAAGAAAGGTAAGGGACGGTGAAAGCTCCCACTTTACAGAAGAGGAGCTGGACAAGTTTGTCCGCAACCCCGATCCTAAATATTGCGAGGTGTACCGTGATAACTGGTTCTACGGCACACCCTGGTCAGGCAGATACTGGGATCCTGCCTGGATAGAGGGCTATGAGAAGGACGATACCTTCCTGCCCTGGCCTGAAGAATAATATATAAAAGATAAAGAAATAAAAGAAATGAGAGGAGGGAATATATGCGTAAGGCGTCATTTTTTAAGATTGCGACGGCACTTTTTATCGGTTGTCTTTATATCTGGCTGTTCGGTATAGTTCAGGTAATACACGTAGAGGCTGATCACGAGATTCAGGTATCCGTCGATATATCCGAGGTAACAACGCCTGACACGACTGTCCCCTCTTCCTCTACTACTTTAAAACTGCAGGATATGAACAGACCGGGCTTTGAGGATTATATTCCCGAAACCACCGTCGAAATTATCACAACCCCCGTTACTACTACCGAGGATAACGTGATAAGACCTCCCGAAATCGAATCGGAAACCACCACTCCCGCACCCGAAACCACAACCGAAACACCTGTGGAAACGCTTCCACCCGAAACCACAACGCCGGTAACAGTAACCCCGGAAACTCCCGCTCCCGAATGGTCGGAGAGTGAAGCCAGCGGAGTGAGATACGTTACCGAAAACTGCTACAGTCGTAAAAAGGCGCTCCTCGGAGCAGAGGTTGCGGATTCCTATAGCCGTGGTGATAAGGTAACGGTAACGGCGAGAACAGATACAGGATATTATAAATTATCCGACGGTAATTTCATACACGAGGATTATCTCACAGAAACCGATATAACCACCACCACTCCTCCAGAAACTGCTCCGCCACCCGAGGACGACGATAACGGCGGCAGTGCCGACGCAGGAAACGGTCAGGTGTACGTATACCATGCGGATAAAGACGAATATTTCGCCTGCACGATGGATGAGCTTATGGCAATGGCGTCGGATGATACTCTTATCGGCTACGATCAGTACCAGATGGTAACAGTAGAAAACGGCAAGTTCGTAGTAACTCATACCTGGGATTTCAATAATCCCGATTATACCTATCTTTACGTAGTAGGCTCTGCAAGAGAGCTTGTCATTGAAGCGGTAGTAGCGGAGATATCCGACTGGTATGAGGAAGAAGCTATAAAGGCTCAGGCAATCTGCGATTATACGTATCTCAGAAAGAAGAACATCTACGGCACTATTCCGCCAATCCACCTTGTAACCTATAACTACAACAGAGCAAGAGTAGAAAAGTGCGTTGATGCAGTACTCGGCAAGGCGGTATATTATAACGGCGAAATGATTCAGTCCACCTTTACGGCGGCAACGGCAGGCTATACAAATTCCTCCTATGACGTATGGGGAGTTTATTACCCTTATCTTGTCAGCGTGGACAGCTCCTGGGAAATGAAGTACGATACCTTCAAGAAGGACGGCGCACGCTTTGACAGTAGCTACGTAAAGCAGAGAGTAAAGGACGTACTCGGCATAGAGCTTACAGGCTCGCCTGCAAAGTGGTTCTCGGTAAACGATACCCTTGAGGGAACGGAAAACGGCTGGGTAACCTCTGTATCCGTAGGCGGCAAGACCACTTACGGAAACGGTAAAAAGATAACCGGCAGAGTTATAAGAGAGCAGGTGCTGGATTTTGCGATAGTATCCGCCGCCTTTACAGTAGGCTATGACGAAAGCACCGATGAAATAATATTCTATATCTATGGCAGCGGTCACGGAGTAGGCTTCTCCCAGTTCGGCGCACATATTGCGGCGCAGGATATGGGCTGGACCTATGACAAGATTTTAGCTCACTATTTCCCCGGAACAGAAATCAGATGAAAAGCTATAAATGAATAAATGATCAGTGAGCGAACACGATAGATTGTTCGCTCACAATAAAAATTTTAATCCCGCCGTTTTGCAACTGCGGGATTAATCTTTTCTTATAAAAGGCGGGCATTGCCCATAGGGGCACCCTATGTTCGCCCGTATATTTTATTTATTTGTTTTTGTCAGAAAAGCCGTTAATTTTCCGATAACCGCTTTATCCGTTTCGGGAAATTTTCCGAAGGGGAAGGGAATATTCATTTCCTCGTATTTGCTCTCACATAGCTTTCTGAAAGGGAGCAGTTCAGTATAGGTGACGTTGTCGTATTTTTCTGCAATGTCATTAAATAGCTTTACGTTTTCTTCGCTATCGTTAACGCCCTTTACTATCACCTGACGAAGCCATACGGAGATATTTTTCTGAAAAGTCCGTTCAAGAAATTTCAGCGGTGCTGACATATCGCAACCGATATACTCTTTATAATCCTTGTCATTTGTCATCTTGATATCGAGTAAGCATAAATCGGTATAGTCCAGCATTTCATCAATATCCTCGTTCAGGATACAGCCCGAGGTATCAATGCAGGTATGAATACCTGCTTTTTTACATTCCTTGAAAAGCTCTGTTATAAATTTCGCCTGCATTAAAGGCTCGCCACCGGAAACGGTTATACCGCCCTTTTTACCGAAATATCCCCGACATCTTGAAACCATCGCCATAATCTCTGTGACTGTGGCAGTTTTGCCGCCGTCAAAGGCTCTTGTTTCGGGATTGTGACAGTAACCGCAATGCAGGGGACACCCCTGAAGGAACAGAATAAATCTCACTCCCGGGCCGTCTAAAGTCCCCATGGTCTGCACGGAGCTATATCTACAAGTCAGCTCTGCCATTATATACTGCTATGGAAGGTACGGCTGATAACCTCTCTCTGCTGTTCTTTGGACAGCTTGTGGAAGTTTACGGCGTAGCCTGATACACGGATGGTAAGGTTGGGATAAGCCTCGGGATTTTCATAAGCCTCCATCAGCTTTTCCTTATTTAATACGTTTACGTTAAGGTGATGCGCATAGTTTGAGAAATATCCGTCAAGGATAGCTACAAGATTTTCCGCTCTGTCCTCGCCATCTCTGCCTAAGGCGTCGGGGATGATAGAGAAGGTATTGGAAATACCGTCACGGCAGTAATCGTACTGGAGCTTTGCAACAGAGTTAAGAGAAGCTACTGCACCGTTGGTTTCACGGTTGTGCATGGGGTTTGCACCGGGAGCGAAGGGCTCGCCCTTCTTTCTGCCGTCGGGAGTTGAGCCTGTCTTCTTGCCGTATACTACGTTTGAAGTAATAGTAAGGGCGGAGAGTGTGTGACGGGCGCCTCTGTAGGTGGGGTTTAATTTCAGCTCTGCTGAAACCTTCTGGATTATATTCTGTGCAATCTTGTCAACTCTGTTATCATCGTTGCCGAACTTGGGGAAATCGCCCTCAGTATCAAAATCTACGATATATCCGTTTTCGTCACGGACAGGCTTTACCTTTGCATACTTGATAGCGCTGAGGGAGTCCGCCATAACCGAAAGACCTGCAATACCGAATGCCATCATTCTGTCAACCTCGGTATCGTGCAGAGCCATCTGGGTTTTTTCGTAGGCGTACTTATCGTGCATGTAGTGGATAACGTTCATTGTGTTTACGTACAGCTTGCATAACCAGCTGCGGTATACGTTGAGTCTTTCCTTCACCTTGTAGAAGTCAAGATATTCGTCCTGCATAACCTCCATCTGAGGTCCCAGCTTCATGCCTGATACGTTGTCGTAACCGCCGTTTATAGCAAGGAGCAGGAGCTTGGGCAGATTAAAGCGTGCGCCGAAGAACTGCATCTGTTTGCCTACCTTCATAGCGGATACACAGCAGGCAATAGCGTAATCGTCGCCGTATTCCATTCTCATAAGGTCATCGTTTTCGTACTGAATGGAGTCTGTATCTATTGAAATCTGTGCGCAGAATTTCTTGAAGGGCTCGGGGAGTCTTTCAGACCATAAAATAGTCAGGTTAGGCTCGGGACTGCTTCCTAAATTGTAAAGGGTATTGAGCATACGGTAGCTACCCTTTGTAACAAGGGGGATATTATCCTTTGTGATACCGCCGACGCTTTCTGTTATCCACATAGGATCGCCGCCGAAAAGCTCGTTGTATTCGGGAGTACGCAGATGTCTTGCACTACGCAGCTTCATAACGAAATCGTCGATAAGCTCCTGTGCCTGCTCCTCTGTGATTGTGCCACGCTCCATATCTCTGCATACGTAGATATCAAAGAAGGTGGAAACTCTGCCCAGGGACATAGCCGCACCGTTCTGCTCCTTGATAGAGGCAAGATAAGCAAAGTAGGTCCACTGGATAGCTTCTCTTGTATCTCTTGCAGGCAGACTGATGTCATAGCCGTACATCATAGCCATTTCCTTCATCTTTTTAAGGAAGCTAATCTGCTGGAATAATTCTTCGGATAAACGGATAGTTTCCACGTCCATTACATCCTCGCCTATCTTTTTCTTATCAAGAGTCTTCTGCTCTATAAGATAGTCAACGCCGTAAAGAGCTACTCTGCGGTAGTCACCTATGATTCTGCCTCTGCCGTAGGCGTCGGGCAGACCTGTGATAATGCCTACGTGACGGGCGAGCTTCATCTCGTCTGTATATACTCTGAATACGCCGTCGTTGTGGGTTGTACGGTATTCAAAATGCTCCTCTACCTTTTCGGACAGCTTGTAGCCGTAAGCCTCGCAGGCGCTTCTTGCCATACGGATACCGCCGAAGGGGTTTACGCCACGGCAAAGGGGCTTGTCTGTCTGATAGCCTACGATAAGCTCGTTTTCCTTATCAAGATATGCGGCAGGGTAGTTGCAAAGGGAGGAAACTACCTCGGTATTTATATCCAGTACGCCACCCTTTTCTCTTTCTTCTTTAAAAAGTGCATTCAGCTTTTCGTTGAGTGCCTTTGTTCTTTCTGTAGGACCACATAAAAAGCTGCTGTCACCGTAGTAGGGTGTAAAGTTCTTTATAATAAAGTCACGGGTGTCAATTCCATCCTGCCAGGAGCCTTCCTTGAAGCCCTCCCAATATTCCTTGAAGCGTTCTGATAAAATACCCATTTTACATACTTCCTTTCCGATAATTTATTTTTTCTTTCCTTTTATTTACTATAAACAAACAAGGGCAGTCCCTTCGGACTGCCCAGACGGTCGGCTAATAACGATCATCCTTGCACTGTGTTTAATCACAAAAGTCCGTCAGCAAATGATAATCATTCCTACATTTGTAGTATAACATAGCTTATGGCTTTTGTCAATATCAAAAATAAGGCTAAAAAGCAGGCGTTTATTGGTGAAAATCACCTTAGTCGCAGACTATCAGCAGATGGGTGTATTGGCTGAAATCACTTTCCGCTTCAGAAAAGGCTTCTCTCACTATATCGTCTATAGTGACAAAGAACACTCTGCAGCCTTCTGTAAGAGCCTCGACGGGCAGTATTCTGCCGCTTGAGTCGGTTATACATACCTTATCGGAAAGCTCCAGCTTTTCACAAAGAGCAAGCTCCTTGTCCATACTGTCCCCGATAAAGATACTTGTGATATCCTCACCCTTTATAATACTTACTATATATCCCTCTATTTTTTCTATGACCTCCTTCGGCAGATCGCAGGCGGCAAGGGAGATGACGAATAATATAAACATAAGTGATATACAGACTGCTCTTTTAACTCTTTCTTTCATAAATTTACCTCGCAATTTTTTTAATAGGTACATCTTAACATATCTATGCGAAAATTGTAAAATATGTAAGTGAAAAAATAAATATTTAATTTTCACAGTTTTTTCACTGTATAAACTCTTGACAAACGGGAAAAATTATGGTATAGTTTGTTTAGCACTCTAGGAGAAAGAGTGCTAACACTTTGAAGGTGAGAGTGCTAATTCCTTTTAAATAAAGGTTTTAAGGCACAGTTTCGTGGAAATGGAGGAAGGAAAATGGAAAACCGTACCCTTCGGATACTTGAAACCATCGTTGATGAGTATATAAGAACCGGCGAAGCGGTAGGCTCAAAATTCATTGCTGAAAAGCTGGACAACAAATTTTCCTCCGCTACCATACGAAACGAGATGGCGGCACTTGAACAGCAGGGCTATTTAGAGCATACCCACACAAGCTCCGGCAGACTTCCTACCTTTATGGGACTGAGGCTTTATCTTGAAAAGATAATGAATCCCGAGGAATTGAGCGAGGAGGCAAAAAGCGAGATAGACCGCATATTTGACGGAATATCCGCTGACACCGACGACGAGCTGATTGAAAACGCAGGCAGAGCTCTTGCAGATATAACAAAATGTGCGATAGTATCTACAAATGCGGTGAATAAATTCTCGGTAATAACAAAGGTAGACGTTATCCCGACGGGTAAGAGAATGTACGTTCTTTTACTGATAACTTCGGAAGGTAACATAAAGAACAGAGTATGCAGACTCAGCTTTGATCTTACAAACGAGCAGATGCAGTTCTTTACACAGTTTGTAAACGAGCATCTGCAGGGTGTGAATCTCAACGAGCTATCCGATGAATTCATAGAGCGCATATCCGAATCCCTCGGCACTTATATGTTATCCCTTTCTCCGCTGCTTAAGGCGGTGGCTGACTTATCGGCAGAGCTTACTGAAAATCACGTTGGTATGACGGGAGAGAAAAACCTGCTTACCTGCTCTGATTTTTCAAATGCA
This sequence comes from Ruminiclostridium sp., assembly GCA_017408635.1. Classification (GTDB taxonomy): domain Bacteria; phylum Bacillota; class Clostridia; order Oscillospirales; family Ruminococcaceae; genus Ruminiclostridium_E. The sequence goes on from JAFQUH010000034.1 coordinate 8,636, forward strand.
CAGATAGTCGAGATAATAGAAAGAAAGGATGAGCTGAGCCGACTCCTTGACGATACTCTTTCGGGTATTCAGATAAAGTTCGGTAAGGACAGCGAAACCTTCGCAGTAACGAATTCGAGTATTATAGGCTCCAGCTTCAGTAAGGACGGCAAAAAGGCAGGTAGCTTCGGAGTTATCGGACCTATGAGAATAGATTATAAAAAGATAATCCCTTATATAGAGTATTTCTCATCAAAGGTAACTAAAGCGTTATCGGAGGAGGAAGAAAGAAAACAATTAAAACAGACAGAAGAGGAGGCGGATTAAGCTTTGAGTAAGAAAGAAAAGAAAGAAAAGGAGCAACTTGATCCCGCACAGGAGCAGGAAGTAAAGGAAGCCGAGGTTGTCGAAGAAACAGAAGAAGCCGAGGTAGTACAGGAAACCGATCCCAAGGATGCGGAGATAGCAGACTTAAAGGATAAGCTGCTTCGCAACATGGCAGAGTTTGATAACTACAGAAAGAGAACTGCCAAGGAAAGACTGGACATCTCTTCAGATGTTACAGCAAAGAATCTGACGGAATTACTGCCCGTCATTGATAATCTCGAAAGGGCGCTTGCTACCGAGTGCAGTGATCCCAACTACAAGAAGGGCGTCGAGCTTATCTACGAGAGCTTTATTACAGCTCTTACAAATATGGGTGTTGAGGCGATCGTTTCTGACGGCGAGCAGTTCAACCCAGCATATCACCAGGCTGTTCAGCAGGTAGAGGATGACAGCAAGGAACCGGGTACGGTAGCCACTACCTTTATGAAGGGCTACAAAATAGGAGAAAAGGTTCTCCGCTTTGCAATGGTAACAGTTGTAAAGTAATCGCATCTGAAAACAAATAAAAAATAATGAAAAGAACAAAAGGAGAAAATCACAATGGGAAAGATAATCGGTATTGACTTAGGTACAACCAACTCTTGCGTATCCGTTATTGAAGGCGGCGAAGCAACAGTAATCACAAACAGCGAAGGCTCCAGAACTACACCTTCCGTAGTAGCCTTCACAAAGGACGGCGAAAGACTTGTAGGTCAGCTTGCAAAGAACCAGGCTGTAACAAACCCCGACAAGACAGTTATTTCAATAAAGCGTCACATGGGTAGTGACCACAAGGTAGACATCGACGGCAAGAAGTACACACCCCAGGAAATTTCCGCTATGATCCTTCAGAAGCTGAAGACAGAAGCAGAAGGCTACCTCGGTGAAAAGGTAACAGACGCAGTTATCACAGTTCCTGCATACTTTACAGACTCACAGCGTCAGGCTACAAAGGACGCAGGTCAGATTGCAGGTCTTAACGTACAGAGAATCATCAACGAGCCTACAGCGGCGGCTTTAGCTTACGGCATTGATAAGGAAAACGAACAGAGAATCGTTGTATACGACCTCGGCGGCGGTACATTTGACGTATCCGTTATCGAAATCGGTGACGGCGTTCAGGAGGTTCTTGCTACTGCAGGTAACAATGCTCTCGGCGGTGACGACTTTGACCAGAGAATAATCAACCACCTCGTTGCAGAATTCAAGAAGAGCGACGGAGTAGATTTAACAAACGATAAGTTTGCTATGCAGAGATTGAAGGACGAAGCAGAAAAGGCAAAGATTGCCCTTTCCAACGCTCCCTCCGTAGCAGTAAACATCCCCTATATCACAGCAGACGCAACAGGCCCCAAGCACATGAACGTTCAGCTCACAAGAGCAAAGTTCAACGAGCTTACCGCTGACCTTGTAGAAGCTACAATGAAGCCCTTCAAGCAGGCTATCGCAGATTCCGGTCTTTCTATGAGCGAAATCGACAAGGTACTTTTAGTAGGTGGTTCTACAAGAATTCCCGCAGTTCAGGTAGCTGTAAAGGCTTACACAGGCAAGGAACCCTTCAAGGGCATCAACCCTGACGAATGTGTAGCTA
>JAFQUH010000035.1 GCA_017408635.1 Ruminiclostridium sp.
AAGGGAACTACAATTGTGGAATGCTCCATATAGACCAAAACCACCTATTGAACTACCTATGCTTGTAACACTATCGGGTATGGTAATACTTGTCAGCGAACTGCACTCACCAAATGCATAATAGCCTATACTTGTAACGCTGTCAGGTATGGTGATGGATGCAAGAGACGTACACCATCTGAAAGCGTAATTGCCTACATTTGTAACGCCGTCAGGGATAGCGATGGATACAAGAGATGAGCATCCGGAGAAAGCATAATCACCTATACTTGTCACAGCTTTCCCACTGATTTCAGACGGAATTTCAACATTGTAGTCACTGCCCGTATAATCGGTAATCTTAACCGTGCCACCATCCAGCACCTCGTATTCATAATCGCCGTAAATTTCCGCTCCTGCGGAAACTACGCACATCATCATTACAGTAAAAAACATAGCGATGCCTATAAGAAATTTCTTCATTCAGATAACCTCCCGATATTTTGATATATTTATTATATACCTTATCCCATTTCTTGTCAACTGATAAGTTTGAAGCCAATCGGGTTTTACAATTAAAATCAGCCTCGCTAAAGCGAGGCTGATATATTTTATATTACAAGGTTGCCGCTGATATAGTCGTGCTATCTGAAACGTATTTTGTTCCGTTAACCGTCTTATAAGCCTTTACAGTAATCTTATAAGCCTTGCCTGACGCAAGTCCTGTAATCTTATGAGATACGGAAGAATTATTTGTAAGTGTCTTTACACACTTCCATGATATACCATCGTAGAGATATACCATATATCCGTCAGCCTTTTCATTCTTATCCCATCTTACAGAAATAAAGTCTGTGCCACGATTGGTCATTTTAAGATTTGCCGGTGCCGAAGGAGCAGACACCCCCGATATAGCGGAGCTATATGTACTGTAGATAGTAAGCGAATTATTAACGGCATAGCTCTTGATTCTGAATTTGTAGGTAGTACCTACGTTCAGTCCCGTTGCCTTATAGGACGTAGTAGCGTTTGAAGTAATTTTCGCAAGCTGACTCCAGGCACCATTTTTATAGATATCAACAACGTAACCGCCAGCAGAGGGTACCTTATTCCAGCTTAATGTAAGACTGCCATTACCTGTATCCGATACCTTGAAGCCGCTTACCATAGCGGGTGCGGTATATCCGGGAGCGGAGCCTGTATACTTACCGTAGCAGGTGCCGTTGGCATCCGTCTTATAGGCTACCATTCTGTAGCGGTGGAAGGAGTTGGGCTGAAGTCCCGTAATCTTGTAGGAGGTTGTAGTATTACCCTTTATAGCGACTACCTTTGTCCAGACTCCGTCAATCTGTTCCTGGATCACGTAGCCAGAAGCTCCCAAATTCTTTGTCCAGCTTACAGTAAGGAAGTCACTGCCTCTGCCTGTTATCGCAAAGCCTGTTGTCATTGCAGGAGCCGTGGAAACAGCCAAAGCGCCTGTGTACTTACTGTAGGTTGTCAGCGAGCCGTCTGCGGTATAGGCTACCGCTCTGAACTTGTAGGTGGTATTTGCCGCAAGACCTGTGATCTGATAGCTTGTAACGGCATTGCTAGTAATATTTGTGACGTTTGTCCAGGTGCCGTTCTTCAGCTGCTGGAGGATGTAGCCGTCAGCTGAGGTATTCTGTGACCAGTTTAAAGTAACGGAATTATAGTTTCGGGATTTTACGGCAAAATCCTTTATATACGGCAAAAGCAATTTATAATCGATTCCGTTGTTTACCGCATATTTATGAGCAAATGAATTTTCGTAGCATTTTATTGTAAGCATGGAACAGCCATAAAAGACATCATCTATCGTTACAACGCTTTCGGGGATAGTCAACTCCATCAGGTTGCTGCAGTCCAGAAAAGCGCCTGTAGGTATTAACGTAACTCCATCAGGTATAACTACAGACTTGAGTTCACAGCAGGCTACGAAACAACATTCTCCTATATCTGTAACACTTTTAGGTATGTTGATGGATTTAAGCTCGTAGCACCATCCAAACGCATAATCACCCAGACTTTGTACTCCGTCAGGGAGAGTAAATGACGTAATAGCAGCACAATCCGCGAAGGCGTTTAAGGCTATTTCCGTAACTCCCTCAGGAATTGATACGGATTCGAGATTTGCGGAACACGCAAAAGCGTAAGGGCCTACTTTTTTTACGCCGTTCAGTATAGTATAGGATGTAGCAGGCTTTCCGTTAGGATAACAGACAATTTCGGTTTTATCCTTATTGTATAGCACTCCGTCTATAGCCGTATAGCTTTCGTTGTCCGAGACTACCGTAATATTTTCCATAGAGGCGCAGTTATAGAACACACTATCACCTATGCTCGACACTTTTGAAGGTAAGGCTATGGACTCAAGACTGTGACACCATGCAAAAGCATAGCTTCCTATCGATGTAAGAGCGTCCGGCAAGGTCACGGAAGTAAGATCACCGCAGTCTGTAAAAGCATAACGGTCTATCTTCTTTACCGTCGAGGGAACAACATAGCTTTTGCTTGTTTTTGCCGAGGGGTAGTCGATAAGCTTCGTTTTTCCCTTATCAAAAAGTACTCCGTCTACTGACGAGAAATATTTGTTGTCGGCGGACACATTGATGTTTTCGAGATCATAGCATTCGGAAAAGACGTCATCACCTATCTCGGTGACACTATCGGAAATATCCGCAGTTACGATTCCATAACAGTACCAGAAGGCGTTGTTGCCTATGCTTGTAACTCCGTCAGGAATCGTAACCGAGGTGAAAGACGTGCAATCCGCAAAGGCATATTCTCCTATCGTTTTTACGCTTGTCGGAATAGTCACAGACGGGAGCTCATAGCATCTTCTGAAGGCGTTATCGCCTATGACGGCAACTCCATCGGGGATATTTACAGACAAAAGAGATGAGCAATCCATAAAGGTATAAGCCTCAATGCTTTTAATACCTTCAGGTATAGTTATAGTTTTAAGTGTAGTGATATACTCAAAAGCACTCTCGCCTATTTTTGTAACTCCATTTGGGATAATTACCGTTTCAAGATATGGATTATACGAAAACGCTCCCTCTCCGATACTTGTAACGTTCTTACCGTCAAGCTTTGACGGAATTTCCAGATTGGTAGCAGTACCCGTATAATTTGTGATTTCGACTGTGCCGTCATCCAGCACCTTGTATTCATAATCACCGTAGGTTTCCGCTCCTGCGGAAACTACGCACAGCATCATTACAGTAAAAAACATAGCGATGCCTATAAGAAATTTCTTCATTCAGATTACCTCCCGATATTTTGATATATTTATTATATACCTTGTTCCATTTCTTGTCAACCGATAAATTTGAAGCCAATCGGGTTTTACAATTAAAATCAGCCTCTCGTCAGAGAGGCTGATATATTTTATATTACAAGGTTGCCGCTGATATAGTCGTGCTATCTGAAACGTATTTTGTTCCGCTAACCGTCTTATAAGCCTTTACAGTAATCTTATAAGCCTTGCCTGATGCAAGTCCTGTAATCTTGTGGGATACTGAAGAATTATTTGTAAGTGTCTTTACACAGGTCCATTTTGTGCCGTCATAGATATATACCATATATCCGTCGGCAACAGTATTCTTGTCCCATCTTACAGAGATGAAATCCGTGCCTCTGTTTGTCATACGGAGATTTTCAAGCCTGAAGGCTTCTGTTGTTACAGCAACCGCAGAACTATAGGTACTGTAGATGGTAAGACTACCGTTTGTGGCATAGCTCTTTATTCTGAATTTGTAGGTAGTACCTGCCGTAAGACCGCTTGCCTTATAGGATGTTATTGTGTTGGAAGTGATCTTTGCAAGCTGACTCCATTTGCCGTCTTTATAAATGTCGATCACGTAGCCGTTTGCAGAGCTTATCTTATCCCAGCCTACCACAATACTTGTAGCCGAATCGGAAAAGCCTTCAAGTCCTGTCACTATGGCAGGCGCTGTATATCCGGGAGCAGAGCCTGTGTATTTGCCGTAGCAGGTACCGTTGGCGTCGGTCTTATAGGCTACCATTCTGTAGCGGTGGAAGGAGTTGGGCTGAAGTCCCGTTATTTTGTAGGAGGTTGTAGTATTGCCCTTTATAGCAGCCACCTTTGTCCAGACTCCGTCTATCTGTTCCTGGATCACATAGCCTGAAGCACCCGCATTCTTTGTCCAGCTTACAGTGAGGAAATCACTGCCTCTGCCCGTTATTGCAAAGCCTGTTGTCATTGCAGGAGCTGTAGAGATCGTAACGGCGCTTGTATATCCGCTGTAAACGGTAGAACTATCTGACGCTGCGTATGCGACTGCTCTGAACTTATAGCTTGTATTTGCGGAAAGTCCTGTGATCTGATAGCTTGTAACCGTATTGTCCTTGATATTTGCAATATTCGTCCATACGTTGTTCTTCAGCTGCTGGATTATATAGCCTGAAGCAGAAGCGTTCTTGTCCCAGCTTAAAGTAATGCTGTTGTAGTTGCGGGCTTTCAAGGAGAAACCCGTCATATTGCTTGGCTTTGTCACAGGGCTTACGATTGTGGTGTAATTGCTGTATAATATGTTGCCGGTTCCTGATATAGCGTAGGCTCTCATTCTGAGCTTGTAAGTCGTAGCAGGAGCAAGACCCGATACCTTGTAGGTTACTGTACCGCTGTCTGCGATATCTGCGATCTCTGTCCAGCCGTTATTATACTGCTCAATGCTATAGCCTGAAGCGACAGTATTCTCGTCCCATACAAGTGTGATATAGTCTGAGCCGCTTGCATTTACGCTAAAGCCGGTCATATCGGCAGGATTTGTTACGGGAGATTTTACTGCGGTATAGCCGCTGTAAAGAGTAGAAGAAGCGGTTGTATAATAAGCCTTCATTCTGAACTGATACTTGCTGAATGCCGCAAGTCCCGTTACCTTATAGGATGTGGTGGTGTTTGATGTGATATCTGCAATTTCCGTCCACGTGCCGTTATTTTTCTGTTCGACAATATAGCCTGTGGCGGAGGCATTCACATCCCATTCAAGCGTGATGTAGTACGCACCCTTTGCACCTACGCCAAAGCCCGTTATATCTGCGGGCAGAGTTGTGGGATATATGCTGTCGGTGTAATCACCATAGAAGGTGTATGAGCCATCTTCTATGTATGCTCCTACTCTGAAGCCGTATTTTGTAGAAGGAGAAAGTTCCGTTACTGTGTACGTAGTCGTTTCAGCACCATCGACTGTGGCTACCTGCACCCACTCACCATCTGTGTTCAGCTCGACTGAATAGCCTGAAACAGAGGAAGTCTTGTCCCATTCAAGTGTTACGTGATCGGAGCCTCTTTCTCTTAATCCGAGTCCTGAAACGGAAGGTACGACAAGCTTGTATGCAATTCCGTTTTTTACGGCATAGGTATGTGCGGCGGAGCCTTCATAGCAGGTCAGAACAAAGCCGTCTACAGGAAGAGCATCCTCCGTAGCCTCGTCAAAGTAGAAGCCGAAGGCACAATCATAGATATACGTTACGTTTTCCGGAACTGTGACTGACATAAGAGAAGGGCAGGAATAGAAGGCGCATTCGCCAACGCTTGTAAGACTTTTGGGAATAGTAACCGATTCGAGCGAATAACAATATGCGAAAGAAAGCAAGCCCACTCTTGCGACGCCCTCGGGAATAATAACCGAGGTAAGCGCTTCGCAATCGGAGAAAGCGCCATATTCTATATTTGTAACGCCATCAGGGATAGTAATTGATTCGAGAGACATACAGCAGAAGAAGGTGTCGTGTTCTATTCTTGTGATATTTTTGGGAAGTACGACAGATCCGAGAGCCAAACAGCGATAAAAGGCTCCTGCTCCTATATTTTCAATGCTGTCGGGAAGTACGACAGAGGTAAGACTTTCGCAATCATAGAAAACAGCTTCTCCAAGACTTGTAACGCTATCGGGGATACTGACTGATTTAAGGGCTGTACATCCATAGAACGTACCATCTCCAAGAGCTGTAACGCCGTCAGGAATCGTCATGGTTTCAAGAGCCTCACAATACCTGAAGACAGAATCGCCCATATGTGTAATACTGTCGGGAAGAGTAATTGATTTAGCATACATGCAGGCTGAAAAAGCCTCGTCAGCAATGTGGGTAATACCGTCCTTGACGGTTACCGCCTCAAGCTCTTCTCCGTTTCTGTATCCGTTACAGTCAACCACCCATTTGCCCACATATATTACATCTGTGGTGTGATTAAGATGCAACGCCGCATAGTAAAAAACACCTTCGCCTATGCTCTCAACACTGTCAGGGATATTGACAGATTCAAGAAGTCTGCACTCTGTAAAAGCACGGTCATTTATGCGCTTTAACCCTTCGTGAAGGGTTACTGACGACAAAGATGAGCAGTAAGCAAAGGCGTATTCTCCTATTTCCGTGACTCCTGCGCCTGTATCAATTGACATAAGAGCTGAACAACCTCTGAAAGCAAAATCGCCTATAGTTGTGACGCCCTTACCCATATCAATTACTGTAAGAGCTGTACATCCTGTGAAGGCACGATCGCTTATACATGTAACGCTGTCGGGAATATCAACTGACGTAATGGCTGTACAATTATAGAATGCCTTCTCTCCTATACTTGTAACCGTCTTACTGTCAATCGTCGATGGAATCGTAATTTCGGCAGCACTGCCCGTATATGCGGTGATCTCTACCGTACCGTCTGAAAGTATGGTATAGGTATAATCTCCATAGGTTTCCGCTCCTGCCCCGATAATACAGAGCATAGTAACGACAACGAACGTTGCCGCCGAAAGTAATATTTTTCTGAATTTCATTGCATTTTCCCTTTCTGCAAAGTTTGATATTTATTCATCTGATACAATTATACCATATCAACACCCTTTACGCCAATCTACATTATTACCGAATTTAGCAGAAAAACGACAGATGATTTGTGGATAATTCAAAAAACATCCCACTACCACATAGGTAGTGGGACTTCACAGCCTTATCCAAAACTTTTATCTGCAGAGATCCTTGCCGCAGATGAGCTGAACGCCGTTTTCTGTCAGCACCTTAATTGCTGTGTCGGTGTCCTCTACTCTGATTACGATATCTGCTCTGCCTTCGGTCTTACCCATAACCGAGTACATATATTCAACGTTTATATTGCATTCGTTTATCTTGCCCATTACGTTATATAATGCGCCTGATACGTCGGGGATAGTGAAGGCGATAACCTTTGTTACAGCCGCTGTACAGCCATCATCGTGAAGAGCCTTTAAAGCCTTTTCCGTGTCGTCAACGATAAGGCGGAGAATACCGAAATCTGCCGTGTCGGCAATAGTCATTGCACGGATGTCGATTCCGTTCTTATTAAGAACCTCCATAAGCTCTGCCAGTCTGCCTGTCTTGTTTTCTACGAATACGGAAATCTGATCAATAAGCATAAATAAATCCTCCTTATTTCTTTTCAAATTTATTCTTTATCTGTCTGTTGTCGATTACTCTTACAGCCTTACCCATAGAACGTGCAAGCGTCTTGGGTTCAAGCAGCTTTACGTTTATACCAACACCGATAGCGGAGTCGATAGCTGACTTTACCTTCTTCTGATATGCTTCGAGAGTCTTTACGCCGTCGCCGAACATATCAGGTCTTGTTTCAAGCTGGATTTCGAGAGTATCAAGATTGTTTACTCTGTCAACAACCAGTAAGTAGTTTGTCGCCTTTTCATCAACAGAGAGGAGTGCAGATTCGATCTGTGAGGGGAATACGTTTACGCCTCTGATGATAAGCATATCGTCTGTTCTTCCCTGAGGCTTCAGCATTCTTACGTGTGTTCTGCCACATTCACACTTATCGTAAACAAGAGTTGCAATATCTCTTGTTCTGTAACGGATAAGGGGAAGCGCTTCCTTTGTTATACAGGTGAATACAAGCTCACCCTGACTGCCTGCAGGTAATACTTCAAGAGTATCGGGATCGATAATCTCTGCAATGAAGTGATCCTCGCATATGTGCATACCGCACTGATATTCACATTCGCAGGAAACTGAAGGTCCCATGATTTCGGAAAGTCCGTAGATATCGTAAGCCTTGATACCAAGACCTTCTTCGATCTGCTTTCTCATTTCCTCTGTCCAGGGCTCTGCACCGAAAAGACCTGCCTTTAATTTGAAGTCTTCCTTCTTGAAACCCTTTTCCTCCATTATCTCAATAAGGGAGATCGCATAGGAGGGAGTCATACAAACGATGGATGAACCGAAATCTCTGAACATTTCAAGCTGACGCATGCTATTGCCTGCTGATGCGGGGATTGCGGTAGCGCCTAACTTTTCTGCACCGTAGTGCATACCAAGACCACCTGTGAAAAGTCCGTAGCCGTAAGCAACGTGAACGTAATCGTCCTTGGAGCCACCGATATTGCATAATGCTCTTGCGGCACATTCTGCCCAGATATCTATATCCTTTGCCGTGTATCCTACTACAGTCTGCTTGCCTGTAGTACCTGAAGAGGCGTGAATACGTACGACCTCGGAGCTGGGTACTGCAAACATACCGTAGGGGTAATTATTTCTTAAATCCTGCTTTGTCGTAAAGGGTAGCTTGCTCAGATCTGCTACAGTCTTTATGTCCTCGGGTTTTACGCCTGCCTCATCCATCTTCTTTCTGTAGGGAGCTACGTTTTCATAGACTCTTCTTATCGTGTTTGAGAGTCTGTAGGACTGGAGTGCCTCAATCTCACTGCGGGGAGCGCACTCAATGTCTTTGTTCCAATAAGCCATCGGTTTTGCCTTTCTTGTTAATCAAATTAAATTTGCCGACAATTAAAAATAATCATCTCATCAATAGAATTTTACCACATTTGCACGCAAAAGTCAAATAAAATTGATTAGAAATCAGAATTTTGTCTAAATGTTCTAATAAGATGCAATACGCTTTGTTGCTTTGTTACTTAAATTTAGTTTTAATTTTAAGTAAAAATTTTTAATTAAACTATTGCAATTTAGAAAAAAGTATGCTATACTTTATTTATCGGGCTTAATGAAAGCTCAAACGGAAAATAAAAAAATTATAAGGAGAGAATGACCAATGAACGTAAAAATCATCAATGGTACATCATTACCCAACATTCCCTGGCAGGAACGTCCCGCCGGCTGCAAGGATATTATCTGGCGTGCAGATAACAACCCCATCATCCCCCGTGATCTTCTTCAGAAGAGCAACTCTATCTTCAATAGTGCAGTTGTTCCCTTTGAAGGCAAGTTTGCAGGCGTATTCCGTGTAGACGACAAGGAAAGAAACATGGCTATCCACGCTGGTTTCTCCGATGACGGTATCCACTGGAACATCAACGAAGAAAGAGTTGAATGGATCAACGACGATCCCGAAACTGCCGCAGCTAACCCCTGGCAGTACGGCTACGATCCCAGATGCGTATGGATCGAAGACAGATACTGGATCACATGGTGCAACGCTTACGGCTGGAAGCCTACAATCGGTGTGGGCTGGACAAAGGATTTCAAGGAATTCCACCAGTGCGAAAACGCATTCCTTCCCTTTAACAGAAACGGCGTATTATTCCCCAGAAAGATAAACGATAAGTACGTTATGTTCTCCCGTCCTTCTGACTCAGGTCATACACCCTTCGGCGATATGTACCTTTCACAGTCACCTGATATGAAGTACTGGGGCGAACACAGACACGTAATGGGTCCCTTAAGAAGCTGGGAATCCAAGAAGATCGGTGCAGGTCCTATTCCGATTGAAACAAGCGAAGGCTGGTTAGTATTCTACCACGGCGTTCTCGAAAGCTGCAACGGCTTTGTTTACAGCTTTGGCGCTTGCATCCTCGACATCGACAAGCCCTGGATCGTTAAGTATCGTTGCGCTGAATACCTTCTCAATCCCCGTGAAACATACGAATGCATCGGCGACGTTCAGAACGTTACCTTCCCCTGCGCAGCTCTCTGTGACGCTGACACAGGCAGAATCGCAATCTACTACGGTTGTGCTGACACCTGCGTTTCTATGGCATTCACAACAGTTGACGAGGTTGTTGAATACACAAAGAACCACAGCAGCGTTTAATATTGTAAGTTTTTAAACTTCATTACATAATAAAACCGTCGGAAGCGAAAGCCTCCGACGGTTTTAGTAATTTCAGCCCCGATTACTCGGGGCTGAAGCTATTTAATTATAAAGTATTCGCCGAAATAGTAACCGTATCAGAAATGAACTTTTTACCGTTCACAGTCTTATACGCCTTTACTGTAACCTTGTATGCTTTACCTGATGCAAGTCCCGTAATCTTATGGGATACTGCGGAAGCGGAGGTAAGAGTCTTTACACAAGTCCATTTCGTGCCGTCATAGATATATACCATATATCCGTCAGCGGATTCGTTCTTGTCCCATCTTACAGAAATGAAGTCTGCACCTCGGTTGGTCATACGAAGATTTTCAACCTTTGATAAAGTGGGAACGCCTGAAATAGCGGAGCTATAGGTACTGTTTAT
>JAFQUH010000036.1 GCA_017408635.1 Ruminiclostridium sp.
GCTGATCCGTGCAAGAGGTGGGACGTCGACCGCAGGTATTCCCAAGGAGCTTTTCTTCTATTTCCTCAACGGTCGCACCTTCCAGCAGTTTGGAGATCGCTTTGAGGTTCCCGTTGCAGCCGCCGCAAAATTCGATATTGGTGATAACGTTATCGTTGATATCAAAACGGATCACTTGCGAACAGACATTTTCGGTTTTATATTCGTAGCGCATTACAAACACTCCTCGATTTTTGCCCCCAGTTTTTTCATATCGGTAGGCTCAAAGCGGGCGACGATTTCACCATTCCTATCAATAAGGAACTTTGTGAAATTCCATTTTACGTTGCCATTGTTTTTATAGTCCTTGTCGGTTTTCTTAACAACGCTCGACAGCATCATTCCCATAGGCGACATACCGAATCCTTCAAACTTAGTGTTTTCGGTCAGCCACTTGAAAAGCGGAATAGCATTCTCACCGTTTACATCAACCTTGGAAAACTGCGGGAATGTGATCCCGTAACGGCCTGTGCAGAAGGAATGAATTTCTTCATCATCGCCGGGTGCTTGAGAGCCGAACTGGTTGCAAGGGAAATCAAGAATTTCAAAACCTTTATCCTTAAACTCATCATAAAGGTCCTGTAATTCATCATACTGCGGAGTAAATCCGCATCCTGTTGCAGTGTTCACCACAAGCAATACCTTGCCCTTATACTCAGAAAGAGCAACCTCGCCACCGTCCTGTGCTTTAACCTTGAAATCATAAATGTTCATAAGAATCCTCCGAAAAATTAATTCGATTTAATTGAGTTCAATTAATTATAGCATAATCTACTTTCTTTGTCAATAGTATCGTATATAATTTTGGTTTTATTCAAAATTGTCAATATTCTCTTTATTTACTGCAATACAAAATTTGTTTTGCCTTGAAATTCGGTAGCTTTTCCGATATAATTAAAATATCACTTGACAAACAGGATTTTAGCAGTATACTAAACGATTTAACTAACGACGTTAAAAATCTTGCATTACATCTCAAAACATGTTATAAATTATATATACCGAAAGGATGTGAATGTATGAATAATTTTTATTACAACGAATTTCCGTGGTATGTTCGGGCTGAAAACGAAAGCCAATACTTATATGCAAGCCATAAGGATGCAGACTGGACGTGTTCTGAAATTGATTATGAATTTTCCTTCGACAGAGATAAAAAAAGACTGGAAATCGGACATTTTACCCAAGGTGCGCTTGAATACTTTGTCTCAAAATACGGGAAAACGTATGAATATCTATATTTCAACAATGCTACACGAATAAGAGATTTTTCACCGCTTGCTGATTTACCCGAATTAAAAAGTGTAGCGATAGATTGGTGTCGTGCAGAAAAATTATGGGATATGAAAAACAATATAAAACTATCAAATTTATGGTTATCAAATGCGAAAAAAATCACGTATAACCTTTCGGATATAAATAGTTGCAAAAATCTTGAAAATCTTTTCATAGCGGGAGATATGGATTCTCCTTATCCGATACGTACGTTTTCACTCCTTGTTGATATGGCTCATCTCAAGCGCATAGACTTGAATTACGTAAAAAGCGAAGACCACGATATTTCATTTTTAGATACGCTTTCTTCTCTTGAAGAATTCCATTTTGATGCAGGAATGTTAACAACCGAAGAAATTGCTCTGATTTGTGCGAAGCATCCACACCTGAAAGGACGTTCTCTCGGTGCGTTTACAACTCATTTCACTCTGAACGACGTTCGTATTTGTGGATATCGGAAGCCGGGACTCAATCTCCCCGAACAACAAAAACAATTTGAAAAATACGTAGCCGAATTTAATGCATTAATCGACAAATACAGAAAAAACAGTTTTTAAATTTCAAACGATAATCATACAACATCAAGTGCGACTCATACGAGTCGCACTACTTTTTTCTGAAAGCTATGTATCACACACTATACTTCTGTGCGAATTCTGCTACCGGCATCGGCTTTGCATAGAAGTAGCCCTGAATCAGATCGCAGTCCTGACCGGTCAGGAACTCTACCTGTTCCTTGCTTTCGATACCCTCTGCAACGATTTTCATATTCAGCTTCTTTGCAAGCTCGATAACCTTGGATACGATAAATAAACCTCTCTCCTCTGCTTCTGCTCCACGGAAGAAGTCTGCATCTATTTTCAGTACGTCTATCTTCAGTTCCTTTAAAGAGTTAAGAGAGGAATATCCTGCACCGAAGTCATCCATAGACACCTGGAAGCCTGCTTTACGTAGCTTCTGTACTGTATTCAGCAGCACCTTCTTATCATCGAAGAAAGCGCTTTCGGTAAGCTCAAGCTCTATCACGTCGTGCGGCACCTGATATTTATCCACGATTGCACAGATATGCTCTGCCAGATCTTCTCTTGTAAAATGAGCTCTTGACACGTTGACGGAAATCGGCACCAGCGTACGACCTTCCGCAAGCCATCCTGCCTGCACCTTTGCAATTTCCTCCAGCATATAGTCATCGAGCTTTAAGATAAAACCATTCTTTTCAAATATGGGAATAAATCTATTCGGAGGAATAAAGCCTTCAGTCGGATTAATCCAGCGGACAAGTGCTTCTGCACCACCGAGCACCTCTTCTTTAGTGCTGATTTTAGGCTGTAGATAAACCTGGAATTCTCTGTTTATCAACGCTCGCTCCATATCGTCTTCCACTTTACGTTCCCAAAGCTTCTGATTGTTCATT
The DNA here is from genome assembly GCA_017408635.1 of Ruminiclostridium sp. Taxonomy (GTDB): domain Bacteria; phylum Bacillota; class Clostridia; order Oscillospirales; family Ruminococcaceae; genus Ruminiclostridium_E. The sequence goes on from JAFQUH010000036.1 coordinate 2,729, forward strand.
TCAACGTCGAAATAGGCTATCTTACCTTCTGTTTCTTCACCTGACATTTCGCAGGCAATCATAGCGTTATTATATAATTGCTCCACGTCATTCTCACCGGGCTGAACAAGATATACGCCTACGCCGAAATACATTTTAATTCCGGGCAAAACAGAACTCATTGTATTCTGTATTTTCTCGATTCTCTCTTCAAGTTGTGAGTTTTCGGTATACTCGAGTAAAAGTCCGAAGGCGGCGTTTTCCTGATGTGCCATTACTTCGCTGTGCGTGACTTCACCCTTTAAAGCCCTATAAAGACTCTCGATCAGCTCCTCACCCTTGCTTACTCCGAAACAGGTGCAGAAGCTACGGTATTTAAGCATTTCAAGATGAAGCACGGCATACTTCCGTCCGCTTCTTTTACTCTTCTTTAACAGACCTGTTCCCTTTTTGATAAAGGAAAGCCAGTTATCTCCGCCAGTCATTACGTCAGTATAAATAACCTTATTGGTTTTATGCATACCGGATACCATACTGATAATAGAAATCAGATAATATATTACAAAGATAGCAATAAGTATTCCGCAAAGAATAAGGCAGACTCCCGCCATCATAAAATCCTGGAAATACATAGGAATATTATTGAGTACCATAACCTCTTTATCATCTGCATCGGTAACAATCCAGAGCTTTATATTGGCAAAGGCACCGGTTTCGTTAATTGTAGACGATGAGAAAATGTGCTTGAAGGCGTCTTCCGCAAGGACTATCATACCGTCATCCACGGTAAATATCTGTTCATCATCCTGTTCAATAAGAACTCCGACTCTCTCCGCATCGGTTACAGTCAGGAATTCCATCTGTATACTGTCGTCAAGCGCAGGATACTTATCGTTGCTTGACCATATGGGTTTTCTTTCAGCGTCGTATACGGCAACCGCTTCAACTTCATCTAATACATCTACGTGAGATAACACCATCTGCGTAATTTCATCCGCTGATTCCTGATTATAATCTACAAAAAGTCCGGCTATCTTCTCGGATCTTCTGCTACTATCTGCGAGCTTCTTATTCACTATATCCATAGCTGACATACCTACTGCTACTGCCATAATAATAGTGAATACAAAAAGAATCACAATTAACCCTACTACAGACGGCCAGATGTGTTTCTTTTTCAGTTTCTTTATTCTGTCTTCTTTAGTTTTTCTCATAAAACGTTTCACACCCCTACATAATTGTACATCTGAAATATACGATATTACTAATTATATCACACTTCCTTTAAAAGTTCAATATTGCATACGCTATACCCTGCTATAACCTTAACTGTTTATTTATTTATTTATTTCTGACCATTTTGCTACCCCGGATGACAAGAACAATATAATATGCTTTAATTTGCAATAATCCTGCATAAAAAAGCAATTGCATTGCAACTTGCTTTATAGTATACTTTAATCAGCCGATAAAACATGCTGAAGAATAGATCACTTCAACATATAACGGTAAACGATTTAATCTGCTTTCAAATAAAGTTTCCTCGGAAATCCCTTCTGTGCTTATGCTCGGAAGGGATTTCTACGTTTTCGCGATAGCCCTGTTTGCTTGACAAGTAGTGCGTATGAATGGTATAATATGTATTGACAGATCAGGATACTGAACGGAGGTATATTATGAACAAGCTCACAGTATCAACGCTTATTAAAATCGTATGCAAGGATGACAAAAAACTATTTCAGAATGCAAGCGTGCGATTCAAGGATATAATGGACAAAAACGTTGTACGCCTTTCAGAAAACGTAAATCTTTGTCAGAACGGCGTATACTTCAAATTCAAGGCAGAGCCTGAAGAAATAACAGTAATACCTATGCTTGCGGTATCTGATAAGGAGATACCCGGAGTGCCTACTCTCATTGTTCCCGATAGCAGAGCGGCGTGGGTAGACGTATGCTCTTATATATTGAAAAATGATGGTGCCAGATCTGTAGCCGTTACAGGCTCTATCGGCAAAACTACCGTCAAGGATATCGTTTATTCGGTTCTTAATGCAGCAGGAAACGCCATTCGTAATCAAGGCTCGTTAAACGGAGAAAGAGGACTTTGCACGGCGGTAAGCTCTGCAAACAACAAAATAGAGTATTTCAGTTGCGAAATGGGACTCAACAGTCCGTCTAATCATTTTTCTATTATGTCAAGGGCTATAGAGCCTGAAGTATGTATCATAACCAATATCGGTAGTTGTCATATAGAAAATTTCAGGGACAAGGCGCACATTCTGGAGTGTAAGCTGAAGTGTGCAGAGCATATGTCCGAGGAAAATGGACTTTTATTACTTAATGCCGATGACGAGCTACTCATGAATACAAAATATCGTCACAAGGTAAAGACCTTTGCGGTAGAATCACAGAATGCCGACTACTACTGCACGGATATAAAGCTCAATAACAGTAGCGTTGACTTTACGGCAGTATGCCCCGACAGGGAGCTTAAGGTACACCTTAACATTCCCGGAAAGCACAATATCTACGGTGCTCTTGCGGCGATAGCCGTAGCCGATAAATTCGGAATAAATGACGAGCTTATACTGAAGGGGCTTGCTTCCTTCAGAACTAGCGGAATCCGTCAGAACGTCTATACCGTTCACGATAATATTACAGTCATAAACGACTGCTACGGTGCTTCTCCCGAAGCTAATACAGTTGCCTTCAACCTGCTTGACGGCATGAAATATGACCGCACAAAGCAACGCAAAATTGCTCTTCTAGGTCACATCAGTCGTATGGGCAGACTATCCGAGCAGGTACACCGTGAGCTTGGCAAGAAGCTGGCAGAATATAAATTCGATATTATCGTCACCTACGGCGGTAAATCTCATATATTCACCGATGAAGTAAAGGCGGCAGGCGGTACGGCATATCATTTCTATGATACCGCCGAGTTTGTCCAGTTTGTAAAGAGTATTCTCCGTCCCGGAGATATCGTTCTGTGCAAGGGCGTTCACAAATCCTATGATTTTGACAGATACGTAGATCAGATCTTCAACACAAATTACACGCCGGAAACAGCCACGTATTACGGCTCTCATAGTCATATTGACTGCCTGCACGTAAACTCTCCCTCGATGGCTCTTATAAATAACCGCACCCGTCAGCTTATAAGCGGCAAGAACATCCACAAAAAAAGAAACGTTGCCAGCCTTATCAGCCTCATAAGTGCCATTGCCGCCCTGGAAAATATGGGAGCTGACGAAGTGGTTACAGTAAGTGCAAGAGTCAACAACTATACAACAGGCTGCAGAAAATTCGGCATAAAGCCTGGCGAAAAATATATGCTGAAGGATCTGGTATTCATTGCCCTTAAGTACGGTGCAGCAGATGCAATATATGCGATTGCCCTCTATTACAGTAATGACTTAAACAGATTTATGCAGATTATAAACAGAGTTCTTCGTAAAGCGGGTGCGGCTAATACCTTCTGTATCGGACCTTACGGCAAAATGAATGCGGGTTGTTATTCTACCGCCTACGATATGGCTCTGATAGCGGCTTACGGTATGCAAAACGATATGTTTGCAAGCATAATGAAGCAGGATGAAATCACCGTAACAGAGCTTTCACAGAACGTGGAAAGAAAGGTATTCCGCCGTACAAAGCTGAACACCCAGCAGGAAAACGACGATCATCTGCTCTATTCCCCTGATATCATAGTGCTTAAAGAGGGTGCTAATACTATGTCAGGCCAATGTATAGTTGCGGCAAAAAGATATGATGCAGATAGCTATAATATATCTGTTGTCCTCGGTACAGAGGAAAACGAATTCACTATGCTTTCCTATAATGAAACCAAGTGTTTACTTGATTATAATCCCGACTAAAACAAACCGTACTGAAGAAATTTTTCAGTACGGTTAAAATTTTCTTAAAACATATTGACAAATTTAGATATATAGATTATAATACATATAGATAATATTCAATACGAGGTGAAGCAATGGAATTCAGACATAAGAAAACTGCAGATATATTCAAGGCATTCTGCGACGAAAACCGCATAAGGATCCTGCATATCCTGCTGGATGGGGAAAAATGTGCCTGCCGACTTTTAGAAGCACTTGACATCAGCCAGCCTACTCTGTCACACCATATGAAAATACTTGTAGACAGCGAGGTTGTAAAGGGTAGAAAAGAAGGCAAATGGATGTACTATTCCCTTTCCGAAGACGGACTAAAAAGGGCGCAGGAATATCTGGATTACTTAATTAAGAAAGGAAAAGGTGACAAATAATGAACAGATCGGAAAAGGCTCTCACACTTTTTGCAAAGGGTTTTAATTGTTCCCAGGCGGTACTTACCGTATTTGCAGATGATTTTGGAATCGAGGAGGAGCTTGCGTTAAAGCTCGGCACACAGTTCGGAGGCGGCGCAAGAAACGGTGAAATGTGTGGTGCAGTATCGGGTGCTTTGCTGGTTTTAGGCTTAAAATACGGACATTATGAGCAAGGCAACACCGAGCAGAAATCAAAGGCGTACAGTATCGCAAGCGAATATACAAGACGCTTTAAAGAGAAAAACGGCTCTATAGTATGCCGTGAATTGCTTGGCTATGACCTTACAAAGCCTGAGGATTCAGAGCGTATCAAGGAAAAGAATCTTTTCGGTACGGTATGCCCCGCTATGATAAAAAGCGCAGTAGAAGTACTTGAAGGCATTCTTGCAGATTACGAATAAAAATTAAATCCCTATTAAAATCTCGCTACAAAAAAATAAGTAGCGGGATTTTTTAAAATTAACATTTTGTAAACATATCAAAAACAATTCAATAACAAGCAAGGGTTATAATGTAATCACAACAAAAACAACGGAGGTTACGTTATGAACAGAAACGACACAGAATTTATGGTACAGGAAATCCGCACACAGTATACAGCAAAGAGCAACGAAGAAAGTAGTCTTGATGCTCTTCGTAGGCTGGATGCCAAAGCAAAACGCCCTGCAAACGTATTCGGATACGTTTTCGGAAGTATCGGTGCAATCATCATGGGTGCAGGTATGAGTCTTGTAATGACAGATATCGGAGCTATGCTCGGCATCAGCAACACAATGCCGCTGGGTATTGCAATCGGTATTGTCGGAATGGTAATGACAATAGTAAACTATCCGATTTACAAGGCAATTCTTACGTCGGGAAAGAAAAAATATGCCGACAGAATTTTATCCCTCAGCGAAAAGATAATGGAAGGTGATAAGTGATATGGCAAACAAGATAAAAGATTTTTTCAAAAATGCCTTCAGCGATATGAAGGAAAGTGCAAAAGCACAGCACGAAGTAGACAAGGCAAATATCTTAGCAGTAAAGGCTGAATCAAAAGCACAATGGGAAGAAGCGAAAGCCATGAGCAATCCCGAAAAGAGAAAGGCGTTAATGCAGGCAAAACGTGACGAGCAGATAAGATCAGCAAAGGAAAGAACTGCAAAAGCGCAGGCAAGAATAGAAAACGTATAAAAAAGCATCACACTTATCGCATGTGCGATATATAAGATTCAATCCCGCAGTTTTTTACTGCGGGATTGGTCGTTCCTTATAAAAGGCGGGTACTGGTCAAGGGGGCTCCCCTTTTATTTTAGTAATTCATCGGTCAATCTTATTATTGCGGGAGCAATTCTTTCTCTTTCCTTTTTTGTTATATAGTTGTAAAGTGGATAAGCAAGAGATAAGGTAATTATCCCTATCACGCCTACTACGATTCCGAGTATAAATAAATCGGTCAGCACCATACAACAGGACATTCCGAATCCCATCAGAAGCGTTCCGATGATGCCTACCCAGACAGAAATCGCCGTACCTTTGTGGGTGGCACTTTCATCAAGTCGACGAAGCTGCTCCATCTTATCAGCCTCTCTTGGCTGGTATTTCTCTCTTATTCTTCTTATTTCCTCCTGCTCACCGGCAGAATAGGTATAGTTAAAGGTTTCCTTGTTCATTTTTATTCTCCGTAATTCTCTTTATTTCTTTAGTATTCTTCACAATACTGTATACTGCCATTGCGACTATTATAACGCTTACACCTGCGCCGGTCAGCATAATCATCAGTCGCTGATCTTCTATCGGCATTTTTTCACCAAAGGAGGCGAACATTGCCGTTTCAAGTGACAGCATTGATACCAGCGCCGCCGCCATATTTATTATTTTTGACATTGTCATAACGGGACTACCGAGTTTTCTGAAGGTTATAAGATTCTTTATTGCAAGACCTGTAACCCAGAAGGTGTATAGAGCGATAACGTAAATCAATATACCGTTATATTGGTAGCCCTTGCCCTGATATAATATCATCATCACCGCACCTGAAAGAAAGAGATTTACTGTCAGAAGGATAATTCCGCAAAGTCTTGAACGATAAAGCTCCTTCAGACGATTCTCTCCTATGCCTACCCGATTTACAAATCTCAGAAGCAGAAATCTCATCACGGCAAGGATAGTATAATAAAACACAAGTATGAAAAACCATGCGGTATTATAAATAAATCCTGATACCGCATTGAACACCGCATATAGCAGATTTATCGCAAGAGAGCCGTAAAGAAATGCATGAGTACGGTATTCTATATCAGTTATCATTCTGTTTCCAAGTGGATTATCATAAACTATCTTTTTAATAGCCTTATATTTCCCCGGGAGATTTTTTATACACAACATAACAATAGCCGTCAGAGTGTAAAAGGAAAGCACGTACACAAAATACGATATCGGATGAGTTTCCATACCCTTTACAAAAACAAAAATCAGCGCCGCCGCACACAAAAGAGTCAGCAAAGCTATCAGCCATAACGGTGGATAAAGTAGCTTAATCAGCTTTTTGAGCTTCAAGACAGCCACCTCTTTTCAGCCTTACAGTAAACGTACTGCCTTTCCCCGCTTCACTGAACACGGTAATTTCTCCCTTGCATATATCGATCACCCGTTTTACAAGAGCAAGACCAAGTCCGTTACCCTGCGTTGCGTGAGATGTATCACCCTGATAGAATTTTTCAAAAATATGCTTTCCCGTTTCAGCGGATATTCCGCATCCCGTATCGGATATTCTGACTACCGCATATTCCTCGTCTGCAGTAAGAGATACCGTTACCCTTCCGTTATCCTCGGTAAATTTAAAGGCGTTGGAAAAAAGATTACTCCAGACAAGAGCGAGAAGCTCTTCATCTGACACTATATACACACCGTCTTCAAGCTCCGTTTCTATTTCAATATTTTTTTCTTCCCACACCTCTTCAAACTGCAGAAGGCATTCACATAGCTGATTGCTCAAATCGTATTCTTCACAAGTGGGGAATATCTGCTGATTCTCCAGTTTATTCAGTTTCAGTATATTGGTGATAAGAGCCGCAAGTCTTCTTGAATTATCGGTGATCCCCTTTGCGTATTCTATTCTTTTTTCCTCGCTTAAACCGGGAGTCTGAAGCATAGTTCCGTAATTCTGCATTACGGCAAGCGGCGTTTTCAGTTCGTGTGAAACGTTGGAAATAAAATCGGTACGAAGTGTTTCAACACTTCCCAGCTCCTGCGCCATCTTGTTGAGAGATTCTCCTATAAGTGCAAAATTACCATCATCCACAAGACTTTTACGATGGTCTATCCTGACGGAAAAATCTCCCTGCATTATTTTTTCTGTGGCATCCGTTATCTCCTTAAGCGGTCGTTCAATTGTCAGCTTACGGCGGATATGATCAAAAACCGCCATACCTGCACTGATAAGAATAACGTTCATCATAGTAGCCTTTGCCGCAAGAGTTATCTCCTCGCGGGTGAAATCTCTGCCTATAGTATCCTGCAAGGTAGAAGTGAACAGAATAAGGCAACAGCTTATAACAAAGGCAACGAGGGAAAAGAAAACAAGGAAATCCCTTATATTGATCAGCAACTTTTTCATTTCAGCACCGCCTTATAGCCAAGTCCGTGAACGGTAACTATCTCAAAATCCCGACACCCTGAGAGCTTGCTACGGAGCTTTGTCATATACACGTCTACCGTGCGTGGACCTGACTCGGTATCAGCATCCCAGAATTCATCCATAAGCTGTGTACGGGTGAAGGTCTTTTTGGGATAAGAAAGCAGTTTATAGAGAATTGAAAATTCCCTTGTAGTAAGACTTATCTCCGTTTCTCCCAGATATGCGGTATGCTCGTCTGCATCCATAACAAAGCTACCTATTTCCAGCTTTCTGCTGGAAGCAATCTTTGCACGGCGTAAAAGCGCACCAATACGAAGGAAAAGCTCATCCAGATCTATAGGCTTTACCATATAGTCGTCTATCCCTACCCTGTAGCCTCTTTGCTTTGACGCAAAATCATCACGGGCAGTAACAAATATGATAGGTATTTCACTATTTATAGAACGAACGGTTTTAGCAAACTCAAAGCCATCTATCCCTGGCATCATTATATCCGAAACAATAAGATCAAAAACTGTATCATACATAGCGTCATAGGCTTCGTCAGCCGAAAGACAGCCGCTTGTTTCGTATCCACTCTGATTCAGAAAAGCACATACAGTTCTGTTAAGCTCTCTGTCATCCTCTACCACAAGTATTCTGAACATTCTGTTCCTCCATAATAAAGCATTGATATTTTAAATAATAACACATAATTGTTAAAGTTTTGTTTACGTTCTGCTTTTTATAAAAATTTTACACAAAAAACGGAGCTATGTCAATAAAGACAAGCTCCGCTCGTTCATATCAGATTTTACGGTTTATCTACGTCACTACTGTCAATACCCTCGCCGATTATTCCTGATCCTTCACGGCTCTCGGTATTACCCTCGTTTGCTTCAGCCTCAGGTCCGCTATCTTGAGGAGGTCTTGCTGTGCTGTATACAGTAGTTACCTCTTCCTTGCCGCCTACGATATGTGTTACCGTACTGCTTTCACCGGTATATTCAGGTTTCGGCTTATCATCAGGATTATCCTCGTAGACATACTTTATGATATAGCCTTCAAAATTCTTTTCTACGTAGTCGATAAATTCCTTTGCTTTTTCCTTGCCGATAAAGAAATACTTTCCGCTGGACAGGGTGTTGGTTGTAAGGTATCCGTTTTCATCCACGTTCATAACGATATTGTTATATCCGGAGAATTTTATGCTTATACCGATATGCATTGTTTTTCCTCTGTTGAGAGTGTATTTTATATCCTCGTCGGCATCCATAATCGTAATAGGAATGTCTTCTATATCGGAAAGCAGTATTTCCCATACCGCCTTACTCACGTCACCTTCAAAGGTTACTTCATCCGACGTCTTACCGTCATCTCCCCAATTTTTACAGGTTATCTTTCCGCTGAAGGAAAGATTATCCTTTAAATTAAGATCGTTTATAAAGCCTTCAAGAGTACGGGGAGTGTAAAATCCCTTGCCGTAAACGTAGTATTTGTCGCTTTCTGCAAATTTTACCGCTACTGCAAAGCCTTCGGAAACCTTTGATATTTTGTAGACCTCCACGTCTGTCGTGTAAGTCTTTTCGGTATAATCGTCATAGCCTGAGGCAGTTGCAGAAGCTATCTTTCCCTGAATCAGAGAAGCATCGATCTCTGTACAACGAGAGCCGTAGGTTCCCTCCGAAAGCGTGAGTTCAGTATATTGCTCTTCAATTGTACGCTCATCCCATTTGGGTACATATGCAACATTTTCTTCGGTTTTGATATCATCTGCATCAAGATAAATATACTTTATCGGGTATCCTCCCTGACCGTTCATAGCAAGCAACACACCACCGACTACAACGGCACAGATACAAGCGGCGGCAGTACCCAGCACCGCAAAATTCTTATACCAAGGCTTTTTTGTTTTTTCATTTGCCGCTGACGTTATCATATCGTCGGGTATATCGGATATGACCTTCATCAGTCGCATTTCCTTTTTATTGTCCTTCATAAGCGCTCCTTTCTAAACCGCAATACCATTATCGGAAAGATACTTTTTAAGATTGTTTCTGGTGCGGTTTAATATGGTAGTAACATTGGTTTCTGTAACACCAAGCTTTTTTGAAATACTTTTTACGTCCTCACAGAAGAAATAGCGACGGACGAATATATTTCTGTCACGATCGGAAAGTCCGTCTAAAAAATCGGTTATCGCATTTTTAAGGGTATCGTCTGCCGATTCTTCCACGTTATCAGTTGACGGAATACATTCAGATAGTTCAGATAAAAGTGCGTCGGTGCTTCCGTTTCGCTTGCTTCTTAAATTATATCTGAGCTTATCAAGAGAAATATTTCTTGCGATACGGCAGACGTATGCCGTCAGATTATCAGGCTTTGCAGGAGGGATACTGTCCCATACCTTTAAATAGGTATCATTTACGCATTCTTCAGCATCTTCTCTGTTTCTTAAAATATTATAGGAAATACTTCTGCAGAGCTTTTCATACTTTTTTGATAAAGCCGAAACCGCATCTTTGCTTCTGCTTGTAAAAAGCTCGATTATTCTGATATCCGTAATATCCATTGCCACTCTCCTTTCTGCAACCTTTGAGCCGCTCATAAATAAAGACGATAAATTTTCATCCACGTCACAGATTTTTAAAAATTTAACCCCACAGAAAACTGCGGGGTTATATTCTTGTTATTCGCTTACCTTACCGAATTCCTTTTTAACAGTTTCAAGAGCCGCAACAATAACCTTATCCATGTCGTAGTACTTGTATTCACCAAGTCTGCCGCCGAAGATAACGCCTTCTTCCTTTTCCGCAAGCTCCTTGTACTTTGCATAAAGGCTGCCGTTCTTTTCATCGTTTACGGGATAATAGGGCTCGTCACCGGGCTTCCACTCTGCAGAGTATTCTCTTGAAATGATAGTTGTAGGTTGTGTGCCGTATTCAAAGTGCTTATGCTCGATAATTCTTGTAAAGGGCGTATCGCCGTCTGTGTAGTTTACTACCGCATTACCCTGATAGTTGGAGGTTTCAAGCTCCTCTGTTTCAAAGCGAACGCTTCTGTATTCGAGATTACCATAGCAGAAATCGAAGTATGCATCAACAGCACCTGTATAAACAACCTTATCTGCAAGAGCGTTGAGGCTTTCCTTATCCTGAAGATAATCGATTCCGAGTCTTACCTCTGCGCCCTCTAACATTCTTTCGATAATCTGTGTATAGCCACCCATAGGAATACCCTGATAGCTATCGTTGAAGTAGTTGTTATCGTAGGTCATACGAACAGGCAGGCGCTTTATAATGAATGCAGGTAATTCCTTGCAATCTCTTCCCCATTGCTTTTCGGTATAGCACTTTACGAGCTTTTCATAGATATCTCTGCCGACAAGGGAAATAGCCTGTTCTTCAAGGTTTTTAGGCTCGCCCTTGATTTCAGCCTTCTGCTCGTTTATGATAGCCATAGCTTCATCAGGAGTTGCAATTCCCCACATCTTTGAGAAGGTGTTCATATTGAAGGGGAGATTGTAAAGCTCGTTCTTATATCTTGCTACGGGAGAGTTTGTGTAGCGGTTGAACTCTGCAAAGCGCTGGATGTAGTTCCATACAAACTTGTCGCTTGTGTGGAAGATGTGCGCGCCATAAACGTGAACGTTGATACCGCTACGGTTTTCTGTATAAATATTACCTGCAATGTGATCTCTCTTGTCGATAACAAGACAGGTCTTGCCGTTCTTCATTGCCTCGTAGGCGAATACAGCGCCATAAAGTCCTGCGCCTACTATAAGATAATCGTATTTTGCCATTTTTATTCCTCCGATATTATTTCTTCTGTTTTTCTTTCTTTTCCTTTGCCTTTTTCTCTTCGATGGTGGAGTTATATTCGTCGCAGACCTTATTGATATCTCCCGACATTACTACTTCACCGTTGTTGAGCCATATAGCCTTATCGCACATTTCCTTTACAGTACCCATATTGTGCGATACAAAAAGAAGAGTTGTTCCGTTTGCCAGCATTTCCTTCATACGCTTCATGCATTTCTTTCTGAAAAGCACGTCACCTACGGATAAAACCTCGTCGACTATAAGCACGTCGGGTTCAACCATAGTTGCCACAGAGAAACCCAGTCGGGATTTCATACCTGATGAAAAGTTCTGTACAGGCGAATCGAGAAAATCCTCAAGCTCTGAAAATTCAACGATAGCATCGAACTTTTCATCTATAAACTGCTTTGTATAGCCTAAAATACAGCCGTTGAGATATATATTCTCCCTTGCGGTGAGCTTTGGATCTATACCTGCGCCAAGCTCGATAAGAGAAGCTATACTGCCTTCTACCCTGACGCTACCCTTATACGGCTTTAAAATGCGGCTGATAACCTTTAAAAGCGTTGATTTGCCGCTTCCGTTGGTACCAATTATTGCCCAGGCTTCGCCTTTTTTTATTTTGAGATTTACGTCCCTTAAAGCAATGAACTCCTGAAACATAAGCTGTCTGCGGACAAGTCTTACGAAATATTCTTTAAGATTGTCCACCTTCTGATTTGCTTTATTAAAGCGGACTGTAACGTTATTTACCTCGACTATATATGAGGAGGCATTTTCTTTTTCCAGGTTTTCCATATAGCCTCCTTAAATATACAGTATGAATTTATCCTGCGCTCTTTTGAAGAAGAATACGCCTACAAAGAGCATAAGTATCGCATAACCAAAGCCGAGCAGGAAATCTACAGGCGTAACCATTGCCCATTGGGGCAGATTTTCCACGGCAGGCGCCCAGACAAAGAATCTGAACTGCTTTATATAGATATATACAGGATTAAAGTATTCTATGAAATAGGCGAGATAAAGAGCTAAAGGAGCGGCACCTGCGTCCACCTGATCCTTTGCCTTTTCGTAGAACATTCCTACGTCGTAGAAGATTGCGGAGCAATAAAGCACCATTGTAGAAAAGGCGTTATAGACGTATCTTATATCTCTGAAAAACACGTGGAGCTGGGACATAAGCAGTCCGAGTCCTATAGAGAAAACATAAGCCTCCGCTACTACGATTATTATTCCGAAATTCCACGGAGAGAAAAGCACTTTTCCTTCTATAAAGGAGAAAACTATCATAACCACGATCAGCGCACCCATACTGAATACAAAATCCACCATAACCGAGGTTATCTTTGATAGCGGGAACATAAACTTTGATACGTAGGTTTTCTTTAACAGCGACGCATTGTCGGTTATCGCTCCGAGTGCCTTGCTGACTGCCGTGTTTATAAATTCAAACACAGAACGACCTGCCAGCAGGTATATCGGGAACATACCGATTTCCCTCTTGAAAAGGAAGGAAAATACTACTGCCATAATTATCATTATCAGAAGTGGGTTAAGTATGCTCCATACGTAACCTAAAAAGCTCCTTCGGTATTTCAGCTTTATATCTCTTTTTACAAGCTGAACAAGAAGATCCTTATATCTGAATATCTCAAAAAAGGAGCCTTCCTTGTATTGTCTTGGTTTAGTTGCCATTGAATCCTCCGTAGTATATCAGCTGAAGCTATGATTTTTCCTCAGCTTGTTATAAAGTGATGAACGGGATATCTTTTCCCAGGTCCGTTTGCTTATGTGGAGTCTGTTCATCATCCTGAATATTTTATATTGCTTTTCAGAAAGACTGCAGACCTCGGGGAACTCTTTTCTGAAGCGTTCCATCATAATGTTTCCCATCTGTCTGCCCTTTTTCTTATTTTTTTCTACCAGCATAACTGTGGTCATATAGCTTAAAAGCAGGCTTTTCGTCTTCATTGCATAGTATCTTCTGCCCTGCTCGTCCATATTATCTGATTTTTTATATTCGTCTATAAGCCTGCAAAGCACCGTTTCGGTATGGGATACTCTTTTAAGCTGATTCTCATCGGATACACTCTGCTCCACGTCGCCCACACGATAATTATATAGGAACATATCCAGCGGGGTTATGCTTTTTGCATAACAGCAAGGAATCGTCGCATATTCATAATCCTCATAAAAAACGTGTTCGGAAAGCTCTATAGAATTTTCCTTATAAAAATCGTTTCTGTAAATAATTCCGTGGAAGGTAAGACTTCTGTCGAAGCTCTTCCAGTTATCCATTATATGAGAAAGGTCGTAGGCTACGCCGAATTTTTCGGGGTAGGTTTTCCATTTCAGCTTTTCGCCGCTTGTGATATCTATAGTGTAATGATGACACAGCACCACGTCAGAATCGATGCCTTTAAGGGTATCTACAAGAAGCGGAAGAGCTTCAAGCTCTACCCAGTCGTCAGCGTCTATTACCTTCAGGTATTTGCCTGTTGCCGCCTTAAGTCCTGTATTCAAAGCGCCGCCGTGTCCCTTATTCTCCTGATTTATGAGCTTTACAACGCCATTACATTTATCGCAGTATTCCTTTGCTATTTCAGCAGTTCTGTCCGATGAGCCATCGTTTACTATGATAACCTCTATATCATCGCTTACCTCATAGCAAAGAAAGGATTCAATGCACTTGCGAAGAAATTTTTCGCAATTGTATGACGGAACTATAAATGACAGTATTTTATTCATATCTTTCCTTTATTCTTGCTTAATTTTGTCAGTCTGTTCTCCTTGATACCGCTTAAAATCGATTTTAACGCCTTAAAGGAGCTGATATCCTTCTTATACATATTTCTTTTTCTTATAACGTAATAAAAGGCGTAGAACAAGGAGATCGGAAGACCTAAAATATATCGTGTGGTATTTCCTCTGTCCTTAAAGAATTTTTCATTGAAGCCTTTAAACCAGGTTGAGCTTTCCTGACCTACAGAGGCTATTTCTCTGGGCATATAATATATTTTAAGCCTTGCTTTTAAACTGTCCTTTAAGAACTTCAGCTCTTCCTCTGCACCGTTACCGGTTCCCGCTCCTAAAAGCTCGTCAAATCTTACTCCGCTTTCTATAAGTGAGTTTCTTTTGAAGGATATCTGCCAGGAGCTTACCTTCATAATTTTAGGGAAACCGAGTCTTATCACCTTGTCGGGAAAGGACGGCTTTCTGTCCGCCATCTTGAATATGATTATATCGGCGTCAGACAGTTCTTCATAGGCGGATACTATCTTCTCTTCATAGTCCTTTTTAAATACCTCGTCGTCATCGCAGAGCAGACAGATATCCCCCTGGGATTTTTCTATTGCCATATTGCGACTTTTTGTAAGACCTCTGTCCTTTACGCTATACATACGGGCAAGTCCGTTTTTGGTTTTCAGCTCGTCGTAATCCTCTTTATCGCACTGATTTATTACAACCGCACTACCCGTTATTCTGCTGTCGCTTATTATATCCATATCCTCTTTATGCATACAGGACAGGAGTACTTCCAGCTTCATTCTGCCACTCATCAGAATCCTCCCTTTGCGGTTTCAATCCTTGCTTACGGCATATTTATACATTGTATAATTATATCACAGAAGCCTTACTATGTCAAGCAAAAAGGCTGTGCCGCATGTATCGGCACAGCCTTTTCCGACTTTTTTCATTTTATCTTCATTATCGCATTGGATACAAATACGTTACCGATAATTTCCCATTTGTAGAAGCCGCCGTTTTCCTTGCAAAGCTCCTTTACGATTTCCATACCAAGTCCGTGGTACTCCTTGTTGTCTTTATCCGTTACAAGAGTGTCATCCTTTTTCCTTACTCTGCTGAAGGTATTCTTTACAATAACGGTAAAATAGTCCTTATACATAAACACCTTTATTCTGACTTCGGGACTTTCTGCACTCATTGAAGCCTCTATGGCATTATCAAGAAGATTTGAAAGCACAGAGGAAACCGCCGATGAGGATAAAGTTATTTCAGGCAGAGTTTCGAGAGAATATTCAAAGAAGATATTATTACCCTCGCATACCGCCGCTTTATACGCTATCATAGCGTCTATAAGTCCGTTGCCCGTCGTCTGATGAAGCGATGGCTGGAGCTTATCGGCACTTATATTTATTTCGCTGAGCATTTCCTTCGCCTTTTCATACTCTCCGTTTTCAAGAAGCGAGCTTACCGAATAAAGATGATTCTTTATATCGTGGCGTATCTTTTTCATCTTATTTGAGGTCTGAAACTGTATGGCAAGCTGTTCCTTTACAGCATAGAAATCCGAATACAGCGCACGCATATTGCTTTCCTTTTTATAAGACGAGCATATCTCTGCAAAGAAATTTACTACCAGTATGCTCATAGCAAGGAAGGAAAGACTCAGTACAAAAAACAGGAAGGAGTTTGGATTAAGAGTGCCGTCGGCAAGATAAAAGCTACCGAATACCGTAGTAATAAGCATAAATACGGTCATTATAAACGCAAAATGCATCCATACCGAGCGGAATACCTTAAGATCCTCCTGGGATAAAAGTCTGTAGACAAGATACATTGCACCGCCCCAGAGCGATATCATAAAGAAGGCTATTATAAAATGATTTATCGGGTTTACGTTATAGGCTATATTGAAGTCCTTGCCCATTATCATATCCATCAGACTGCGTATAACTATTTCAGAAAGCAGGCTCATAAATAACGAGGTCACAGCAAGGGTAAAAGAAATATACGGCTTTGCTTTAAACACCACTATTCCGCTTACCGTTACCACGGCAACAAGTAAAAGCTGCTGAAGCCACAGCATTCCGATATTTAAAGAAAGCATCAGCACTCCCGTCAGCGCAAAAAAAGCAATAACACCTGCAGGCGTTATCTTTTTTCTTTCATCCACCAGCTTCAGAAAGAAAATAAGTATAACCGCCGCTTTTATAATAGAAATTATCAGATCTGCATATATCATATTATCACCCTACCTTTGAAACGATATAGTCTGTTATCTTTTCTAAAAGCTCCTTTGTCTTTCTACGGCTCAAAGGAACAGTTTCACCGTTGTCGAGTTCTACGTCAAAGCGGTTAACGGATTTTATCTTTGAGATATTTACAACGTAACCTCTGCATACCTCAACAAAGCCCTTTTCGAGATATTTTTCCGTTATTCCGGATATCCTTTTTCCGTACGATCCGCATAAACGGTACTGCTTCGAGCCTGTATTGAGATATATCTTTCTGTTAACACAGCTGAAATAGAAGATATCGTCAATAGCTATGCGGATAGCAGAACGCCCGTCGTTATCCTCCGTTTCAAATAACTCATAGTCAGGCTTGAATTTCTGAAACTCGCCTATTACCCGCTGAAACTCCCTTTCCATTTCAGCCTTATCCATATCCTTCGGTAAAAAGGCGTTTATGCGATAAGGAATGGTACTGTATATCTCGGATTTATAGGAGGTTACAAAAAGCAGGAAAAAGCTACTATCAAGGACTCTTAATCTTCCTGCCAGCTCCTTGCCGTTTATCTTTGGCATATCTATATCAAGTATCACTATATCACTGCCGCTGAGCTTTTCAAAATCCTCTATAAGTACGTTGCCGTCAGTATAGGTATTGATTTCAGCTACTACTCCGCTTTTAGCTACCGCAGACAAAAGCACAGGCTTTAAGATATTTTCTATATAATCCGCATTATCATCGCAGAGTGCAAATTTTATCATTTTATCACCACTTTATATTTTCTTTAATATAAGTATAACACATTCAAAAAACCAGTTCAATATGCTTTCGTTACCACTCGGTATCAAAAATTGACCATTCAGTCACTTTGATGCAAAAAAACTCCCGGAAAGCTTATTTTCCTTCCGGGAATGATATGATATTACACGTAGCTTACGCCTGCTTTTCCGAGTTTTTTTCGTGCCTTGTTTATTTTCTTTTCAGGAAAGACCGTTGCTGTTCCTTTACGGATAATTTCCGCCTTTATTCCTCGCTTTGCGGCACCTAATGCGGTAGAGGTCACACAGCCACACTCGTCAAGTCCGCAAAGGCAAAGAGAATCGTACTCTTTTTCTCTTACCAGCTTCAGCAGTTCCTTGTTTGAAAGAGCGTCACCGAGAAGCTTATCAAACACGTAATCCGAAACTATATCAAGTCCACCGTAAAGCTCCGCACCCTCCGTACCTGCCAACGAATAGCCAAAAAGAAGACGATTTGTAGGTAAATTCTGAATAATATGGCGTATATATATGATGTCACAGTCTTTTTCCCGATACTCACGTATAAGCCCGTTTACATTTCCGACAAGCTCTTCTGTGTTATATGCAAAAATCGGTTTTCTCTTTTCGTAAAGATAATCATTCTGCATATCAATTACTATAAGTGCCTTTTTCATAACCTTGCCCTTCCTTTTTTAGCTCTAAATGTATTTTATTTACATTCCTTTCTGATTATAGCATTTATCTTATATCAAGTCAATACGCACATTGTAAATTATAAAGAGAAAAGTAACGTTTTTTCGAAATTTTAATAAAATAAATATAACAGTTTTTTCTATTGACTTAAGGCATAGTTTTGTGTTATTATATAAGATAACGTTTAAACTGCAGGTCGGTTTATACAGACGAAAGGACAAAAGACATATGATATATGACAATATTTTAGAGGTTATAGGACATACTCCTCTTATCCGTCTTAACCGTATGGTTGACGAGGATAGCGCAGAAATACTTGTAAAATTCGAGGGACTCAACGTAGGCGGTTCGATAAAGACAAGAACTGCTTATAATATGATAACAGAAGCAGAAAAGCAGGGTATAATCAACAAGGATACGATTATTGTTGAGCCAACCAGCGGAAACCAGGGTATCGGTCTTGCACTCGTTGGTGCGGTAAAGGGTTATAAGACGGTTATAATCATGCCCGACTCGGTAAGCTGTGAAAGAAGAATGCTGGTACAGCACTATGGTGCAGAGGTTATACTCATTCACGATGCAGGAAATATAGGCGACTGTATTGACGAATGCTTAAAAACCGCAGAGAGAATGAGAGATGAAAACCCCAACGTATACATTCCCCAGTAGTTTGAGAACAAGGCAAATCCTATGGTGCACAAGTATCATACGGGACTTGAGATTCTTGAGCAGGCGGGTAAGGAGATTCACGGCTTCTGTTCAGGCTTCGGTACAGGCGGTACAATAAGCGGTATCGGTGAAACCTTAAAGGCGGTTTATCCCGACATTGAAATATGGGCGGTTGAGCCTGAAAACGCCGCAATCCTTGCAGGTGGCACTATAGGAACACACTTACAGATGGGTATCGGTGACGGTCTTATCCCCGGAAACCTGAATCTAAACATCTATAGCAACGTATATATAGTTTCTGACGAGGAGGCTATCCGCACTGCAAAGGATCTTGCAAGACTCGAGGGCATTATGTGTGGTATCTCCAGCGGAACAAACGTAGCCGCCGCAAAGCAGCTGGCAAAGAAGCTGGGCAAGGGCAAAACGGTAGTTGCAGTTCTTCCCGATACTGCAGAAAGATACTTCTCTACTCCCCTTTTTGATGGCGAATAATAAAAATAGTCCGTGTGATTATTCACACGGACTTTCAGCGTGTAGACA